>JANWXO010000440.1 GCA_025057295.1 Candidatus Binatia bacterium
CCACGTCTTCATGGCAGGACACAGAATTCGCCTGGAGGTGTCATCGAGTAACTTCCCGCGCTATGACCGCAATCCCAACACCGGACATGAGTTCGGCATCGACACGGAGGTACGCACGGCGCAGCAAACGATCTTTCATGACAGCCGTTACCCGTCACATCTCATCCTGCCGGTGATTCCACGATAGGACACAACAGAGAGGGGAGAGGCAAAAGGATGAAGACCGCACTGGTAGTCGGAGGAACAGGACCGACCGGACCGTTCATCGTTAACGGGTTGTTACAACGCGGCTATCGCGTCACCATTTTTCACCGCGGCACCCACGAGATTCCCGAGATCCCCCCCGTAGTGGAGCACATTCACGGAGATCCTCATTTCCGGGAAACGATCGAGGAGGCACTGGCGGGACGGAGCTTCGATCTGACGATCGCCACCTATGGTCGCATCCGCTTCGTCGCCGAAGCGCTGGTCGGCAAGACCGGCCGTTTCATCGGCATCGGTGGCGTCGCTGGCTATCGCGGGTATATGGACCCATCCCGGAATGTTCCGGCAGGCCTGAAGGTGCCCACTCCGGAAAGCGCACCACTGGTCGCCAGCGAAGAGGAACACCGCTTTTCCTACCTCATCGCTATGACCGAAGCGATCGTGATGCAGCACCATCCCACGGCGACGTTCTTTCGGTACCCGTATGTCTACGGTCCCTACCAGCTCGTCCCGCGCGAGTGGTGTGTGATCCGCCGTATTCTCGACAAACGTCCGTATATTATTCTGGCCGACGGTGGGTTGATGCTGAGCACGCACGGCTACGCGGCCAATTTAGCCCATGCGGTGCTGCTGGCGGTCGATCAGCCAGAGGTGTCGGCGGGGCAGATCTACAACTGTGGGGACGAGCAGACGTTTACGTTGCACCAATGGGTCGAGCTCATCGCCCAGGAAATGAACTATCGGCTGGAGATCATCTCCCTCCCACATGCCGTCGCCTTTCCTGCATGGCCGATGGCGCTACTGGCCACGCCGCACCACCGTGTCATGGACCTCTCCAAAATCAAACGGGAGCTGGGCTACACGGACCTCGTCCCCACCGAAGAGGCTCTCGCACGGACGGTTCGGTGGTATCTCGCGCATCCACCCGAGCGCGGCGGAGAGATCGAGCGACGGCTGCAAGACCCGTTCGATTATGCTGCAGAAGATCGACTGGTCGCCATCTTCAGAGAGAGTCTGCAACGGATGGCAGCAGTGCCCTTTGCCATGGAGGTCACCCGTCCGCACCCCTACGCCCATCCCAAAGAGCCGGGACAGTTGCGAGACCACCGTGACCGCTGAGGGTCCGTCCCTCAGGAGGTGCTTTCGCTCCTCTCTTGGGGCATTGCGCGCCACTCTGCCAAAGAGCGGAGAAAGGCAATGTCCCTCGCTCCCAGCTCTCCCAGCGCGAAAAAGGCGCAACCAATAAATACGACGACCCCAGTCAGTTTGATCACGAGGAGCAGGCCAGCGGTAGGCCAGAGGGCGGTGAGGGCGAAGGCTGCTGCGCAGATCAGCAGGCTTCGCCCGACTGTTGCCAGTGGGGGCCAAATCCGCCACAGCGCGTACACCGCCGCCATAGCCACGAGTGCACCCAGGTGGGCGCATACTGTCGTGACCAGCACGGCGCCGAGCGCTCCGAACAGTGGGATAAGGAGGAGATGACCAATAGCCGCAAGGGGCACGAGGGAGGCAGTAATGGCAAGAGTCCAACCGGGCTTCCCGGCGGCAAGCAAAATCGTGGTCGCCACCGAAAGCATCACTAGCGC
>JANWXO010000441.1 GCA_025057295.1 Candidatus Binatia bacterium
TGCAGACGGCCATATTCTGGAGCCCCCGGATTTGTGGGAGAAGTATCTGGAGCCCAAATACCGCGACCGCGCGATCCGGATCCGCACCAACCGCGACGGCTTAGAAGTGCTCGAACTCGCCGGCGGGCCGGCCAAATATATCCGTCCAGGCCAGCTCGCAGCGTTCGGGGCGATGGGCAAGGGACCAGAAGTGCTGGAACCGCATCCAGATCGGACCTATGTGAATCAGGCTCCCTTCGGCGCCATGGACGCCAAAGAGCGGCTGGCTCGCATGGATCAAGAAGGGTTGGAAAAGGCGATTATCTACCCCAGTCTGGGGTTGGTCTGGGAAGCTGAGGACATCGGGGATATCGAACTGCAAGCCGCCTATGCACGAGCCTACAATCGCTGGGTGGAAGAGTTTTGTGCTGACTCCGGTGGACGCCTGATCCCCATTGCCCACATCTCTATGGGAGACCCCTACGAAGCTGCCCGCGAGCTGGAACGAGCGGTGAAAAACGGCGCCAAGGGCGCCTTCTTTGTCCCCTTTACTCCGACGTATAAATCCCACGCGCATCCCGACTACGACCCCTTCTGGGCCAAGGTGCAAGAACTCGACGTGCCGGTCGGCATTCACCCTAGCGGCGAGCCACCGGCAAAGCGCGTGCACCAGCGCTTTAAGGATATGCAGAAATGGGCAGTGTGGCATTTCAATGTGCACGGCGCGCAGGGGCCGCTCCAGGCTTTTACGGCCCTCTTCCAGTACGGCCTCTTCGACCGCTTCCCCAAAGTGAAAATCGTCGTGCTCGAGTCCGGCGCCGGCTGGGCCGGGTATCTGCTCAACCGCATGGATGCGGTCTACGACAGTCCGTTGGGACGGTCGGTGCCGCTGAAAGAAAAGCCCAGTTACTACTTCTACCGCCAGTGCTGGATCTCCGGTGATCCGGACGAAAAAGCCTTCGGGCATATCGTCGAGTTCGTCGGGGCCGACAAATTCTTCTGGGCCTCGGACTTCCCCCACTTCGATCACACCGGCAACTATATGGAGGAGCTGCGGGAGCTGGTCGAACCGATGTCTGCCGCCACACGGCAGAAAATCATCGGCGAGAACGTCGCCCGCGTCTACAATCTGTAACTCGCTGCGACCTCTCTGGGGACCAGGCGACAAAGCCGGAGCGGCCCGACGCCATGGCTCCCCGGTCACTCGCAGAACGGCAGGCACGTGGACGAAGAGCACGACACCAATCACCCCATCACCGCATCACCGGCGTTCCGCCTGCGACGCCTCACTCCCGCCCAGAACAAAATCCGCGCGATCCGCACGCGGGCGCTCGAGTCGCTCCTGACCGAAAAGGGACTGGTCACCCCCGAGCGTCTCGATGCCGTGATCGGCGCCTACGTCCATGACATCGGTCCCCTCAACGGCGCAAAGGTGGTTGCGCGTGCGTGGGTCGATCCGGCCTACAAAGCGCGGTTGTTGCAGGATGGAACAACCGCGATCGCCGAACTGGGTTTTGGCGGACTCCAGGGCGAGCACCTCGTCGTTGTGGAAAACACGCCGCACGTGCACAACGTTATCGTGTGTGCACTCTGCTCCTGCTACCCCTGGCCGGTGTTGGGCCTGCCGCCCTTCTGGTACAAAAGTCCGTCGTACCGCTCCCGCGTCATTGCCAACCCGCGCGCAGTCCTACGCGAGTTCGGCCTGGAACTCGACGCCTCGGTCGAGATCTTGGTGTGGAACAGCAGTGCACAGATCCGGTACTTCGTGCTTCCCGAGCGTCCGCCTGGCACGGAACGGATGAGCGAGG
>JANWXO010000442.1 GCA_025057295.1 Candidatus Binatia bacterium
CCTTTGGTGGCGATCACTTCGGAAAGATTCTGGGTGAGCTGAAGCGTTTCGTCGGCGCCGAGGCGCTCTTTGCGTGCATTGACGACCGTTTTTGCTGTGATCCCTCTCCGCGCAAGAAACTCTTGCGTCTTGTGGCAGGTCATTCAGCCCGGACGGTGGTAATACCAGTCGATCGTTTGCGCCATATATGCTCCTAAGGGGATGTTTTCTTGGCCAGCGTGTTGACGATAATCCATTCATACCCGTCGACCAGGGCCGACCAGGCCGATGCGAGCAGGTCGCGAGATTTGCGCATGGTGCTCCACTGCCGCCGACCATCGGTAAACTTTTGAATCGAGACGACCTCGGCTGCAGTCCCTTCCCCGCCTCGGTGAGTGTACGATTCGATTACCTGGACACGTTCGAGAAAGGGGAAGTGTTTGACCAGAACGCGGCGCAGGGCCAAGTCTAAGGCATGGACCCCACCGACTCCTGGCGCCGCTCCGAAATCTTGGGTCCCTGCAATGTCAACCTCAACCACGGCGTCGATCGCGCTGCGTCCCTCCCAGACTTCGTCGACTACTCGCCAGCGTACAACACGGAAGGGAGGGAGATAATAGGGATCGTTGCGCCAGCGTTCGACGTCCTGCGACGCCTGCGGAGCAGTCGCCTCATCGAAGAAACCGGGAGCTCCACTTCGCTGTTCTACCATGAGGACTCCGTGCGTTGGCATGGGGATGGAAAAACAGAAACATAGGGATGCGGGAATGATGGCTACGGTCGGGCAAACAACACCGCCTCACTTCTGTTACGTACGATACGCGGAAACAGAGTAGGAGACAATAACCTCTGGGCAGGCCGCCTCATCTCCTGTCTTCGTCACGCCGACCGGTCTGTTGCGAGCGTCTCCCAGTGGATCTCCCAAAAATGGGGCAGCGGTGCGGAAAACTCAAAGTGGCCGCCGAAGCACTCGAAGCTCGGCTGGTGAGAGAGACGTTCGGTGACCAGACGGATGTGCTCGGCCTCGGTTTCCGCCGTCGGCGTGCCGATATCGATGCGCTGCCGTCGTCCGCACTTTTTACAGCTCACCTCGACGTGCATGTGCTCCTCTAGATTTGCCCCCAAAGACCATATAAGTATCTGCTACCACGACGATGAAGGAGCTCGCAAGCGCATGCCATTGGTCACGTTTGTCAAACAGGGACTGACTGTTGAGGTGCCGCGAGGCGCCAACCTCCGCGAGGTGGCTTTAGCTAACAATATCGACTTGTACGTCTTTCCCGCCAATATCGTGAACTGCCGCGGGCGAGGGTTGTGTGGCACCTGCCGTGTCAAAGTGGATGATCACCGCGCGCTCTCGCCACGGACGTTGGCTGACGAACGGAAATGTGGCTGGGAGGGGAAAGCGTATCGCCTTGCCTGCCAATCGCAAGTGCTTGATGACGTCGCCGTCATCACCAACCCCCGCCGCATTGCGGGGTGGATGGATCATCCGACGTATGAGCGCTTCAAACAAGATGCCTGACCCTCCTCTTGGTCGCTGTCCTCGTCGGGCGAGCACTCTCGGTTTCGATTGCATCCGAACGGGAAGCTGCAGTGGACCACAATATCTTGTGGTTTTGGATCTTCTCTTGTCAACGGGATAGGGGTCTGTTAAAAAAAGGCATGGCGTTTGCCATCTGTCAGTGTTCCGAGCGTCGAGCCCGTCTTGCCTCGTGGTCAGATGGGCTTTTTTGTATCGGCCTCTGCGAAGGAGCGTTTTGCTTATGCTTGCGACTGATATTGCCGAGG
>JANWXO010000443.1 GCA_025057295.1 Candidatus Binatia bacterium
AGCCAAGGAAGAGCGATTCCGTTGACGGTGAAAAAGCCGGACGGCCGTGTGATAGATGTGACCCTGACCCCCGAACTCCGCAGCGATCCAGCGGCGGGGATTGGGCAGACAAACTACGTGATCGGGATCGAACGAGTGTTCCGTTGGCAGGCGGTCTCCTTTGGACGAGCGGTGCAGCTGGGGGCCGAACAAACCTGGCTCTGGACCCTCTTGATCATCAAGAGCGTCGTGATGTTGTTGAGCGGAGCAGTGTCGACCAGCGAATTAGGAGGCCCCATCCTGATTGCGCAGGTGGCAGGACAACAGGCGCGCCTGGGGTTGGATTATTTACTGCGCTTTACCGCGATTATTAACGTCAACCTGGCGGTGTTCAATCTCTTACCCATCCCGGTCCTCGACGGGGGTCATCTGCTCCTCTTGCTTATCGAGCTGGTGCGCGGCCGCCCTCTCAGCGTGCGCTCGCGCGAGATGGCGTGGCGGGTCGGGTTTCTCGTCATCGTCACACTGATCGTCTTGGTCTTCTACAACGATATTGCGCGCTTAGTGGGGTAGGCGAACACGGCGCCACGGTCTCTGGAGATGCTCATCCTCGGTATTGATACGGCGACAACGGCCGCCAGTGTTGCGCTCGTGCGCAATGGCGAGCTCGTCATGATGGAACCGTGTCCTACGGCGTCGGGGCATGTCGAGACGCTGTTACCTCTGGTGGCTGCTCTATGCGCCCGTGTGGGGGAGTGTTTCACCGCACTGGATGGCATAGGCGTGGCACTCGGTCCTGGGTCCTTCTCGGGCCTTCGCGTCGGGCTGAGCACGGTGAAAGGTCTGGCTTATGTGCTCGGCTGTCCAGTGGCGGGCATTCCTACTCTGGATGCCCTCGCACAGACAGTGACTTCGTGGGAAGGGTTGATTTGCCCCCTCCTGGATGCCCGCAACGGCGAGGTCTATACGGCCTTCTTTCGTCGCACTGCGACTGGCCGCGTGGAGAAACTCACCCCAGATCTCCTCTTGACTCCTCAGACCCTCTGTCAGCAGGTAACGACGCCATGCCTGTTGGTCGGGGATGGGATTCTCCACTACGAACGCACCATCCAGGCTGACTGCCGTGTCGCAGTCTCTCTGTCGCCTACCTGCTGCATGCTCAGTGAAGTAATCGCCAGATTGGCATGGGAGCGATTCCTTCATGGCGAGAAGGATGATCCCTCTACACTCGAGCCGCTCTATCTCCGTCCGCCCCAGGCGAGGCTGCCGCAACCGGCAGGACTGGGGAACCTCCCCTAGACAGGCTAGGCAGATTTTGGCATCTTGCCCTCGGGTTTCGATAGGGCAGCGAGACGAGACCAGTTGCTGCTCGACCACACGGTATCCACCCCCCTCTTGCTAAAAAAGAGGTCGCTCGGAGAAACGAAGGATGGCGCGCAAAAAGATTGCACTCATTGGTGCTGGCAATATTGGAGGGACGCTCGCCCACCTCTGTGCTCTCAAACAGCTTGGCGACGTGGTCCTGTATGACGTGATCGACGGTCTGCCGCAAGGGAAAGCCTTGGATCTGCTCGAAGCTGGGCCGATCGAGGGGTACGACGTCAATTTGATCGGAACAACCGACTATGCAGACATTGCCGGTGCTGACGTCTGTATTGTGACTGCTGGGGTCGCCCGCAAACCGGGTATGAGCCGTGACGACCTGCTTGGCGTTAACTGTAAGATCATGCGTGAGGTATCAGAGAATATTGCCAAGTACGCCCCGCAAGCCTTCGTCATC
>JANWXO010000444.1 GCA_025057295.1 Candidatus Binatia bacterium
TGAAGGCCAAGGATCAGCTTCGAATCGATGTCATCCGGATGATCAAGGCCGCGCTGCTGAACAAGGAGATCGAGCTGAAGAAGAACCTCGACGACGCCGAGATGAGCAAAGTTATGACCACGCTGGTCAAGCAGCGGCGGGAATCCGTCGAGCAGTATCAGAAGGCTCATCGCGACGATCTAGCAGCCCGGGAGATGAAGGAAATCGCGATCATCGAGGGCTATCTGCCTAAAGCCGCTTCCGCGGAGGACATCGCGCAGGCCGTTGAGGCGGCGCTCAAGGAGACGGGGGCTACCGGCATGAAAGACATGGGCGCTGTGATGAAAGCCGCAATGGCCAGGCTTGCAGGCTTGACGGTGGACGGCAAACAGGTCAGCGATTTGGTGAAATCCAAACTGGGCAAGGGATGATGGCCGTGCGCCTGCTCCTTGTCAGCATGATGCTTGTCAGCTTAGCAAGCTGCCAGTACTACGCCGATTACCGTCTCAAGCAGACCCAATCCGATATCCAGGAAGAGCGGGCTGAGCTGATGAAGGCCTATCGGCTCTGCCTGCAGAAGTACGAGCAGGACCCGCAGAAATCCCGCGAATTCTGCGCCCCCTATACGCAGTCGCTGCGGGAGATTGAAAAGAGCGGGCGGTAGCCCTGCGTCACGCCCGGAAGAAATTCCCGCGCGCTCTTTTCTGAGCCGAAACGTATTCCCTTGTAAATCAACCCCTTAGTCAACGCGCTATACTTCCCTCCCGTGAAAGTGCCGCTGGAGTTGCTTCTCAACCAATGGGCCCGCAGGCACAATCCATGTGAGAGGGCCATGTGAGAGGGATGACCCGATGGACGCTTGCCCTGTCTGTCACAATGCTGTCAAAAAAGGACAGCAAACCTGTTCGTTCTGCCGAGTGAATTTCACCCAGTGGGAACTGGCCACCGCCTCCAAGCTATTCTCCGCCTAGACGTCCTGGGTGACGCCTCCCTGCCCAAGATGCGAGAAATACTTCACCAAACGGGTCGCGGCGGAGGATGCCACGGACATGGCCTCGACCCTGAATGGCTTCCTGTCCTACCGTTGCCAACTGTGCACCGAATTGTTCCGGGCACTCCCGCCCGCACCACGAGAGAAAGAGAAAGAACAGGGTGTGACCACCCGCCGTCACTATGTCCGCGTGCCCGTCGCATTCCCGGTCAGGTTGTGGACCGGCCAGGAGCAACGTCCGCTCTCAGGCACAGTTACTGAGATCGCGATGGGCGGCTGCTCGTTGGAGGTGGATGCGGCGCTAACACACGGCACGCAGGTCAAACTGGAACTGTCGGTTGCCGAGTGGAAAACGCCCCTCGTCATCCAGCGTGCGACCGTCATCATCGAACAGGCGACTGTCTGTTCAACCCGTCCGAGAGGATTCGGCCTTGAGTTTACGGATTTACAACCAGAGGAAAAAATTCACCTCGGCAGGCTGATGGAAGAATTGCTGGCAGTCCGCGATTGCGGACTGCCACAGGGCTATCCCTCAATGAGGGAGGTACCGGGTCCAGAGACGCCGCCGCGGTCTTTCACTCTCGCGCCAGGAACAGGCATCCGCACTCGATCCCGCACGCTCGAGGTAGCGAAGGGCAGAGGATCGAACCACCCTCCCTCGCCGGTTCGGCCCTGCAACCGGCTTCACCGGCTCTTCCAGAGGGGGCCAGCCCTCGTACGCTCCCCATGCAGGGGCCCCCTTCACAGCCCCTAGGTCGAGGGGTCGCTCTCTCCTTC
>JANWXO010000445.1 GCA_025057295.1 Candidatus Binatia bacterium
GGTCTTGCACAACGCTGCTTGGACATGATGGTCGACTATGCCCGGCAACGAGTGACCTTTGGCCAGCGCTTAGCCGACCGCCAGGCCATTCAGTGGTTCATCGCCGACTCTGCCACCGACATCCACGCAACCCGCCTCATGACGTATCACGGCGCGTGGAAGTTCGACCGAGGCGAAGACGTGCGCCAGGAAGCCTCGATGGTCAAAGTGTTTGCCACCGAAATGGCAACGCGCGTGGCCGACCGGGCGATGCAAACGCACGGCGGGATGGGTATGTCAAAGGAACTCCCGTTGGAATTTATCTATCGCCGTTTGCGTCCGATGCGGATTTTCGAGGGACCGACAGAAATTCACCGCTGGGTGATCGCCCGTAGTTTGCTGAGGGATTAAGCCGCAGACGGGCAAGGAGGAGCTGCGGGTGATCCGACACACCCCGAGGCGGAGGGAACAAACACCTTGCGCACTTGTCACGACCCCTGTGCCTCGGTCAATCGGGCACTCCCGACCACTGACCCGTGGGATCGGGACACGCGTGCGAAGAGCCAAGCGTTCCCCTCACGCAGAGAGGGAGAAGAAACCTCGCCTACGCCCGCACCTCTCCCAGGCTGACGATCTCGATTTCGTCAGGAAACACGGGCACGGTGATTCCTTTGTCCCATGCCACCAATACCAAATGTCTCCCGAGATTGTCCATCTCATAACACACCGTCCCCCAGCTCCCTTTGGGGAAGTCCCCTTTGACCGTGCGGATGAGCCGGATTGCCCGACACCGCATGCCAGCTCGACTGCGATTCACCATGGCTCCTCCTTTCTCTAGTGGAGAGAAGCAATATCTATACCACGCTGACCATCCCAAAAATGATAAGAAAATCGAGGGAACACAGAGCTGTTACAATTGCGACCTCGCGCACTGTGACACGGTTGAGCAGGAAAAGGGCACAAATCACGACACGTAGCATCAAAACGAGGCAGAGGTGAGAGGGTTGCAGAGGGAGCTCACGCAGACTATGGTAGGCTCCCAGCTGGCACTGGCAGCACAGGCTGAGCGCACGAGGAAGAGAGCAGGCACTATGAAGACTGTCGTTCTGTGGCTGATGTTCATCAGTAGTAGTGGAGTGCTCACTGGGTGCTGGAACCGCCTGTACCCACCTGTCGCACACGTCGAACTGCTCGCCCCCATCTACCCTGCATCGCGTCCTCACGATTGCAATATGATGGTGCTGAGTGCACCCCCAGAACAGCCATACGAACCCTTTGCCCAGATCGTTTCCTACGCCGGCTCTGCAGAGATGGCGGAGAGAATGCAGGCGCTGATCAAGAGGGAGGCCTGCCAGATTGGTGCTGACGCCATTGTCCTGTTGCCCATGCTCGAAAAGGAGCATGTCAATACGGAAAACACATACCCTGATTGGGTGTTGGAGCGCGGGTTTGGTCAGGGTGGACGGTTTCCGCACTGGGTCGACAAACGCTACGCGGTCTCCCAGCGCGCCTTCGCCCTGGTCTTTAAGAAAGACACCTCTGCTGCCCGGCGCGCCCCAGGACTGTAAAATCTCCGTGCCAAGCGCGGCTGCTCCTGCGGCTCGCTTACAATCTCCTCTTTGACGGCTTCCCAGCAAACGCATCCACCTCAACCTCTTGCACCCCAGGGATCGGTCCGAGCGTAAAGAGAGAGGCCGGTAACGGCGGGTTCAGCTCAACCTGTTCATAGTAGATCGACGCTTCTT
>JANWXO010000446.1 GCA_025057295.1 Candidatus Binatia bacterium
TGCGCCGTCCATCGCCTGCACGCGCTCGAACCCGACGCGCCCCGATTGCGCTGGCAATCATGCTGGGCATGCTGATTCTGATTTCGTTCGATGTGTTGCCGATGGTGACAGCCGCCCTGCTTACGGCCTCAGCGGTCGTCGTATTGGGGTGCTTATCGGTGGGGGAGACCCGGAACGTGGTCGATATGTCTGTCTTGATTCTCATTGCCGCAGCATTCGGCGTGAGCAAGGCGCTTGAACACACCGGTGCTGCCGGTGTGATCGCCGCGCTCTTGGTCGGATGGGGTGCCGCTCTTGGACCGCTGGGCGTCCTCGCTATGGTGTACCTTGCCACCCTCCTGGCTACCGAGCTGCTTTCCAATGCCGCCGCGGCTGCGTTGATGTTCCCTGTCGCGATGGAGGCTGCGCACCAATTTGGTATCGAGGCCCGCCCGCTGGCGATTGCGGTGACCATTGCTGCCTCTGCGGCATTTGCGTCGCCCTTGGGCTATCAGACGCACCTCATGGTCTACGGTCCGGGAGGGTATCGTTTCAGCGACTTTGTGAAGATCGGACTCCCCCTCAATTTTGTGGTCTTCGCCGTCGCCATGGTGTGCATCCCGTACGGGTGGCCCCTGACCCCTGCTTGACGCAAGAGTGCTGCCTTCATACTTACGGACGAGTTCTTGCCCTATAAGGGCAGGAGCTATCTTCCTGTTGTTGTAGAGGTGGTATGTCCTGTCGCTGGATAATCGTCTTGTGGGGATACGCGCTTTGTGCGCTTGCCACCCCTGCTGCGGGCGAGCTCGTGTCTCCCCGCATCGTATCGTTGGCTCCCTCGGTCACGGAAACCGTGTTTGCGCTCGGGGCGGGCGAGCACGTTGTCGGGGTATGCACTTTTTGTGATTTCCCTGCGGCGGTAGAGCGGATTCGGCGCGTCGGGTCGTACGTCGCGCCGAATGTCGAAGCGATTGTCGCGACCGCGCCGGATGTTGTCATCGGCGTGCCGCCGAATAACCCTGCCGCCCTTGCTGCACTCACGCGGCTCGGCATCCGTGTGGTTGTGGTCCAGGTTGAGACGCTGGCTCAGATTGAGACGGCGATGCGCACGATCGCGCGGGAAGCGGGCCGGGAGGCTGCGGGTGAAACTCTCGTAGCCCAGCTGCGCCACCGTCTCGCTGCCACACGCGCCCGCTTGGCCGGGGCACCCACGCGGCGGGTGTTGATGGTAGTGGGACAAAATCCGCTCATTGCCGTGGGGCACGGGACCTTCCTCGACGAATTGATTACCCTCGCCCGCGGACACAACATCGCCGCCGAGACTGGGCAGCCGTGGCCACGTGTGAGCGTAGAGTTTATTCTCGCCAAGCAACCCGAGGTGATCATCGACGGGTCTATGGGGTCGGAGGAGCAAGCAAAGGAGCAACCGCTCGGTCTGTGGCGTCATTTCCCTTTCCTTCCGGCCGTACACAGTGGACGCCTCTATGGGCGTCGCCTGCACACGTTATTGCGGCCAGGCCCACGTCTCGCTGATGGCCTCGAAGAGCTGGCACGGCTGATTCATCCTGAACAGTTCCACCCGACGGTTGAGCGTTCAGTAGAGCCCTCTCCGTAACGCGCGGCATTCCCTGCCATGGCGCATTTGACCAGACAGAAATGGATGTTCGTCAACGGGCTGTTGCTCCTCGGCCTCCTCGGTACTCTTGCCGCCGCTGCCGCCATGGGGACGGTGCGCATCGATGTGC
>JANWXO010000447.1 GCA_025057295.1 Candidatus Binatia bacterium
GACGTGAGGTGATTCGGCCTTATGTGACTTTGCAGACCGGTGAGCAGCCCGATGATCGGTTCTTTGATCGTGGGACGATTATTGTCACAACATATGACCAACTCTTAAGTGGTCTGCTTGACGGTCCCTATGGGCTTTCCGACCGGCTGCACAATGTGAATGCTGCTGCCATTGCTGGTGCGCTTGTCGTTTTTGACGAGTTCCATCTGATGGAACCGCACAGAGCATTCCTTACTGCTGTTGCCAGCCTGTATCTCTTTCGCGAGCTCTGTCAATCCGTGTGGATGACTGCCACAGCAACGCAACCTCTGGAGCAAGTTCTTACTGCTGCGCTTGGAACGACCTCTGTTCCCACCAGCGAGGCAGAAGTAGATGCGCTGCTTGGTGCACTGCCGAGTGTGGCGAGAGTCACTCGACGGCTTGTTGTGGAAACCACCGCCCTTTCTGTAGATGCTATCCTTCGATGTCATGAAGGACGCTCCATCGTGTTGCTCAACACTGTCGGACGTGCACAGGCGATGTACACCGAGTTGCGTCAGGCGATCGAAACCAAAGGGCTCAGTGTTCCTGTCATTCTGCTGCATTCACGTTTCTTCAAGGAAGATCGGCGTACGAAAGAAGAACGGCTCCGTACCCTATTCGGCAAGGGAGCGAAAGGTCCTGCCATTCTTGTCGCAACTCAAGTGATCGAGGCTGGTCTTGATCTCTCGTGTGAACACCTCCACACCGAACTCTGCCCTATGAATAGCCTCGTTCAGCGCGGTGGTCGCTGCGCACGATTTGAGGGGGAAGAAGGGACGGTGCATGTCTACCCGTTGCCGGCTGAAGAGCGGGCTTGGTTGCCGTACGGCGACATGCGGAGTGAAGATATAACTCTCACCGAGACACGCAAACTTCTGGAACGGATCGGTCGGGGCACGCTTCATCCGCGTCATTCCGCCGCCTGGGTGCAAGAGGTCCATGGTACAGAGGACGAGCGAGGGGTGCGCGAGGGATGGTGGTCTCGGCTCGCTACTTGTCTCCAGCGGATCGAGCAAAACGCTATCCTCCGTGATCCAAAGCGTATCGCTGACCTCATTCGTGGAGAGGACACAGATGCCATACGTGTGATCATCAGTGAGGAGGCAAACCGGCCGGAGAACCCTGGTCGGCGCGAAGGACTGAATCTCTCACGGCGGTCTCTCTACCGTCTCTCTCAAAATGGCAGCCAGGACATAGGTTGGTACTGGGACGGGTCTGACGACGCTCCCTGGAAACCGCTGCAGGGTCCTGCGGATGTTAATAAGACATACGTGGTCTGTCTGCGACCGAACGTGGCGGCATATGAGAGCGACATTGGTCTGCGCCTCGGCATTGCGGGGCAGCAGGAAAGTCCGGATCGCGACGAACCGCCACGACCAGGGTATGCGCCCTTGCGTGCCGAGCCGTGGGTGGATCATGCGCAAGCGGTTGCCACAGAAGCACGAAAGCGATTAGAGCGGGAACGCTTACGGACAGGGCTGTTAGGGAGAGGTTTCGAGCGACGGTATGGGTTGCCTCCTGAGGCGATCAGCGACGCTGTTACTGCCTGTGCTCTGCTGCACGATTTGGGCAAGCTGCAGGAGACATGGCAGCGCTGGGCCGAAGCAGCGCAACAGGTGCAATCAGCGGCCTATCGCCATGTCACCCCCCTTGCACATACCGATTTCAACCCTGACCGCCGGGAAGACCGCGAACGAGAACG
>JANWXO010000448.1 GCA_025057295.1 Candidatus Binatia bacterium
CACAGATCCCGTACGTCCCGGCGTCGATCCGTTCGAGCGCGTCTTCGATTGCTTGCAGTTTCTCACGATCGCGGTCACTCAAGATCAGACTGATTTCCCGCGTGCGCTCCTCGCTCGCGAGGTCATACGTGTCCATCCCTTCGTCCAGGGCACTCTCTTTTCCCTTGCGGAATTCTTCGTCGAGCTGCTCGAGGATTTGTTGTTTCTGGACTGTCAGCGTGTCGCGCATCTTTTTCAGAAAAGCCTTTCTCATGGCTGTTCCTTCTGCGGTGAGAGGGTGAAAAGAAACATAAGTTAAGAGGGAAGAAAGGGAAAGTCAACAGGGAGAGGCGATGGTGCTGGGGTGGTCCGCGCCGGGGCGAGGGTGGCGCGCAGGTCGTAGCCCGACGTGCCGATCACGCGGGCCGCAATGATCTCCCCGCTTTGGGCCTGTACCCGGCGATCGAGAAGGACGATCCCGTCAATATCCGGCGCTTGCCCACGAGTGCGCCCCCAGAGCCGGCCTCGTTTGTCGCGGTCGCAGACGAGCACCTCCTGGGTGCTGCCGATCAGCGCGCGGTGTTTTCGCTGCACCACCCGCGCCTGCGCGGCCATGAGCCGGTGCCAGCGCTCCTCTTTGACCTCCTCGGGGATTTGATCTGCCATGGCAGCAGCGGTGGTTCCTTCTTCCTGGGAATAGCGGAAGACCCCGACGTGGTCGAACTCGGCTTCGGAGACAAAGGCGAGCAGTTGCGCAAAGTCCTCCTCTGTTTCACCGGGAAAACCCACGATGAAAGATGTTCGGAGCACCACCCCTGGAATGACGGTGCGAATACGGTCGAGCAGCCGCCTGATCCCATCCCCGCTTTTCTCCCGGCGCATCGCTCGCAGCATGCGGTCGCTGATGTGTTGCAGGGGCAGGTCGATATACGAACAGATTTTTGCTTCCTCGGCAATGTAGCGCAGTAGTGGCTCGTCCAGGTAGTTTGGATAGCAGTACAACAGACGAATCCAGGCGATGCCGTCAACACGGCACAGGGCGCGCAACAATCCCAGGAGTGTGGTGCCGTCCCGTCGCTCGCGGCCGTACGCGGTGAGATCCTGCCCAATGAGGTTCAGCTCCTTCACGCCCCGAGCAGCCAACAGGGTGGCTTCCGCAACCAGAGAGTCGATCGAGCGGCTCTCTTGCCGTCCACGAATCTTGGGAATGATGCAAAAGGCACACTGGTGGTTGCAGCCTTCGGCAACCTTCAGGTAGGCGGTGTAGAATGGAGTGGTGGGCAGTCGAGGAGCGGTGTGATCCGGTAGAATGTGCGCGGCGCCGATATATGTTCGGGGACCGTCGCGCTGGACGCTTTTCTGGTTGAGGATCTCGGTGATGCGAAGAAATTCGCCGGTACCAACGAACACGTCGACTTCGGGAAGTGCCTCGCGCAGCTCGTGCCCATAGCGCTGGGCTAAACAGCCTGTGACAACCAGTTGTTTCGTCGGGCGCTCCTCTTTGTAGCGGGCCAGCTCGAGAATCGCGTCGATCGACTCTTCTTTGGCATCGGAGATAAAGCTGCAGGTGTTGACCAGCAGCACGTCGGCTTCTGTCGGGTCGAAGGTGATCGTGTAGCCATCGCAGGCCAGCAACCCGAGCATGACCTCGCCGTCCACTTGGTTTTTGGGACAGCCCAAATTGATCATGTAGACCGTTTTTGCCATAAGTGAGTGTGTTCAGTCCTTTTTTCGGCGTTGGA
>JANWXO010000449.1 GCA_025057295.1 Candidatus Binatia bacterium
TCGCACTGTCCCTGGGGTGGAGTATGGCAGCCCTGTGGAACCACAAAAACTTCCCTCTCTTCTCTGACACCGTGTTGATCGTCTGTCCGGAGCATGCCAAAACGTTCGCTCAGGATGGTTGGTCCAAAAACGACCTGCGGCAGTTTCTCTACGAGCGGATCCGCCGCCCCTTGCGCGAGCTGCGACCCGGTGTGAATGGTGGCGAAGGAGTAGGAGTGAGCATGCTCCGTACCGAGCCGAAGGATCGCGAACCGCCGACCGACGACACCCTGTTCCCCAAGTTTGCCAAACCCGAGAACATTACCATTATCGTCGCCGGTGGCACTGCAGGACGGTTTTCGGCCGCCGTGCCAGGGTGGGCTGGCGGAGACCTCGGCAGCAAGATCACGACCAAGGAAATCCGCGACTAACAGGCTGTCCGCAGGAGATCCTGCTGACCCACAGAGAAAGGAGGAAGAAAGGGAAGCGTGAGTCGCCTGTTGCTGTTGATCGGATGAAAGGATATCGATATGGTCAGGACCAGGAAAAGGAGGTGCCTCATGGCAGACATCTTATTGGACCCTACCGATAAAGTAGAGCGCGGACAGAAGGCCTTTGCCCCGCGGCTCGATACGCTGGCCGGGAAAACGATCGGTTTGCTCGACATCAGCAAGGCCAAGGGGTCTTTCTTCCTCGATCGTGTGGAGGAGATACTCCGCGACCAATACGGGGTGAAAGACGTGCTACGGCGGATGAAACCTACGGTGACCCGCCCTGCGCCCGAGCCGCTGAAGGCCGAGCTGATCGAGAAATGCGATGCCCTGATCGAAGCCTTGAGCGATTGAGGGGCGTGCATATCGTGCAGTTCGCACGATGTCGTCTACTTTGAAGAAAAAGGCATTCCCACCGCCAACGTGACGACAACCGAATTTCTCGCCGCTGCCCATGCCCAGTGTGCCGCCCTCGGCATGCCGCAGTACGAGCCCATACTCGTGTCGCATCCGATTCAACCCAAAACCCCTGAGGAAGTCCGGGCGCTGGCGGATCAGGTGATCGACCAGATCGTTGCCAAGTTGCTCAAGCAGAGGGTACAGCAGGCGGCATAGGCCGCTCGCCACCAAAGAGCGTAGGGTGGGGCGCACCCCGCCCTACGGCGGCAGGCTGGTAACCAACTCCCCTGAGTCGAAGATTGCAGAGAACTGGCGATGGACAAAATCATTATCAAAGCCTGCCTCAACGGAGCACGAGGCCGAGAACACAACCCCTATGTTCCGTGGACCCCGACCGAGGTCGCGGCCGAGGCCAAACGCTGTGCCGATGCTGGTGCAGCAATCGTGCACATTCATGCCCGCACGCCGGACGGCAAGACGAGCTACGACCCTGGGTGGTACGCCGAGGCAGACCGGCTGATTCGTGCGCAAACCGATCTGATCGTGAATCACACCACCGCGCGTGAGCCCGAGGCAACGATCACCCAGGTCTTGCAATACCTCCGTGGGACTCCCGAGCCGGTAGACATGGTGTCTCTGAATACCGGCCCCATCGTGTTGCACCCGGTGTTGACGTCCAGCACGCGACAGACAATGATTATCCCGAACTCGTACGACGACATGCGTCAAATACTCCTCACCTGCCGCGAGCGCGGGATCATACCCGAGCCTGCCGTGCTCGATACCGGGTTTCTCTCCAACCTTGTCAGATTGGTAGCAG
>JANWXO010000044.1 GCA_025057295.1 Candidatus Binatia bacterium
GCCTTCGCACAAGCCCCTTTCGGTCTTGGAGGGGGTAATCCAGAGTCGGATACTGCGCGTACGCCTGTGCGGATCAAGCTCAGTGGTTTTATCAACACCCGCCCCGAGGAGAATAGCATGGCGGTGGTCACGCTCGGGATCAGCAAGTACCGCGAGACGTACCAATTTGAAGTCATTACCCTAGAGGCTCTTGATAACCCCCGCATTTCACCCCGTGCGATCCTGCAACAGGTCGGCAAACACCAGGTCGATTTCGAACTCGTCGGCCCCCAAGACCTGCTCTCTAAGATCGCCCAGGCTCCACCGGGGACCCCGCTCGCGATCGTCGGCTTCTTCCAGCAACGCAATCGGAATTTGCGGCTCGAGAGCGTCGAAGTGATCGGCATGACCAACTACTGACACCATGCGCTGGCGCACGATGCGGCATCTCAGGCAAGCAACGAAGGGTATGGGAGCATCCCGACTGGCGCGGGGTGCATGGAAAGCGATGCGACATATCCTCTTTCTGCTGTATGTGGTAGGGATGAATGCAGGGTTGGCATCGTCTACTTTCGCCGATTCCCCGTGTCTCGCGGCTGCGGAAAGTCCCGAGTCGGAATTCAGACACGATCCCTTGAAGATCAAACTGAGCGGCTTCGTCAACACGAAACCCGAAGCGTCCAGCTTAGGGTTGGTGAAATTCGGCATCAGCAGCTACCGCACCAGCGCCTACTTTGAGGTGGTTGTCGCCGAAGCCCCGGACTGCCCGCGCGCGAGTCACACCGTGATTCTCCAGCAGACCGGCAAACACGAGATCGACTTTCACCTCTTTGGGCCAAAGGCGTTACTGCTGAAAGTGGCCGCAGCCGAACCTGGCACTCCCCTCGCCATCGTCGGCTTCTTTCAACCTCGGAGCCGCAGCTTGCATCTGGAAAGCGTCGAAGTGATCGGGATGGAGAGGTGATGCACGCTCAATTTGCCCTGCCGCCGGCAGCGTCTTGCGCAGCGGGCAGTGGACACGTTGTCCCGATTTCGAGACCGCGGGCATAAATCAAGCGCCCGTAACCCACGAAGGTCACAATCCGCCAGCCTAAGTCCACGATCTCAGATTCGGTAAAGTGGGCGCGCAGCTCGCTAAACAACTCCTCATCGGCCTGGCGGTGATCGCCTGCCAGCACTTCAGCGTAACGAATGGCCGCCTTGTCGCGAGCAGTCAGCAGCGTGCTCTCGCGATAGCGCGGCAGCTCGGCGATCATCTCCTCCGTCAGTCCTTGCTGCCCTGCCAGGGCGAAGCGGGCGTTCAGTCACAGCTGACAGCCGTTGATCTCGGCGACCTTGAGACGCACGAGTTCGGTCAGCTTCATGTCGATGCTCCCGCGCGTTTCTGGGATCAAAGGAGAAGATAATCGTCAACGAGACCCCTCAACGTGAGAATGTCCCAGGGGCTACCGGCATTGCCGGAGGACGCGCTTCCCTCTACTGTGCAGGCAGCACGAATGATCAGAAAGGGACACCGATGTCACAGCCTGTTCTCCTGGTGGACAAAAACGACGGGATCGTCACCCTTACCCTGAACCGGCCCGCAGTCTTGAACGCGCTTTCGCGCGAGCTGCGGGCAGCCTTGGTACACACGTTTCACGAGCTGTGCCACGACCCCACAGTCGGGGTGGTGATTCTCACCGGTGCCGGCCGCGCCTTTTGCGCCGGCCTCGATCTGAAGGAGTTGAGCCAAGATAATACCGCCTTCGACGAGCAGGCATCCCCCACGGGGGCAGGGGACATCGTGCGGGCCATGGCGACGTTCGACCGACCGATCATCGGTGCGATCAACGGGTATGCGATCACCGGCGGATTCGAATTGGCGCTGGCGTGCGACATCCTCATCGCCGCCAGCACTGCCCGCTTCGCCGATACCCATGCACGCGTGGGAGTGATGCCGGGATGGGGACTGAGCCAAAAGCTGTCCCGTGTGATCGGGATTTACCGTGCCAAAGAACTCTCCTTGACAGGCAACTATCTCTCGGCCGAACAGGCCGCCGCCTGGGGACTGGTCAACCGCGTGGTCGCACCCGAAGATCTGCTCCCCACCTGTCAGGCTTTGGCCCACGATATCTTATCGTGCGACCCAGAAATCGTGCGCAATCTGAAACGGGTGATGGACGAGGGGTTCGCAACCACTCTGGCTGCCGGTCTGACTATCGAAGCCGAGGCGTGGCGGGCTCATGCTCGTCGCGTGACGCCAGAGACGATTGCGCAGCGGCGGGCGGCGGTGCAGCAACGCGGGCGAGCTCAGTCGGCCTGAGAGCAGCTCGCTCATCACCCGTCGAGCTCACTCGTGTACCGGCTCCGTGCCGGTCGGACCGCCGAACCGCGGCAGGGTATCCCCCACGCGGATCCACTCGGCGCGATCACTAAAGTAGTAGTGCGCCTGGGGAGCACGGTCGATCGCGCCGTTGATGTTGGCCAGGACGATGTCGATATGGTCAGGGTGATGGGTAGACTCGCAAAACAGCGAACTCCCACATACGTCGCAGAACGAGCGTCTGCCGTGCTCCGAGGAGCGATACACCTTGAGGTGGGCCTGGCCTGCCGTCAGACGAAATTGGTCGTAGGGAACCCCGATCCACGTCACATACCCTGCCCCATGCACCCTGCGGCACATGGTACAGTGACAGTGAACGCAGAAGAGCGTCGGCAGGGTAATCTCGAACTGGACGGCTCCGCAAAAACAGGAACCTGCTACTGTGAGCATGTGTTCCGCCTTGGCACTCATCCTGCTCTCCTCGTACGGCGATAACCCCGTGGCATCACATATGATAAAAACCGGCCCAGGAAAAGGTCACCCGGCAGAAAGGAACGTACATGTGTGGACGCTTTACCTTGACCACGGACCTGGAACGTTTGGCCGAACGGTTCTGCGCGCGTGCACCCGCGCTCTCCTTCGCCCCGCGCTACAACATCGCCCCTGGCCAGCCAGTCCTGGCAGTGATCGCAGCAGAAGAGCGACGTATGGGATTCTTGCGCTGGGGACTGATCCCTGTATGGGCCACAGACCCATCCATAGGAAATCGGCTGATCAACGCACGCGCCGAGACGGTGGCGGAAAAGCCCAGCTTTCGCCGCGCGCTCCAGAAACGACGCTGTCTCGTCCTCGCCGATGGGTTCTACGAGTGGAAACAGGAGGGAAAGAAGAAGATCCCACTGTACATCACCTTGAAGAACCGGGAGCCCTTTGGCTTTGCCGGATTATGGGAGACGTGGCACGCCCCCTCTGGGGAGACGGTTCACTCCTGCACGATTGTGACCACGACCCCCAATAGCCTGATCGCAACGATTCACAACCGCATGCCGGTGATCTTACCCAGGGAACAGGAAACGGTGTGGCTCGACCGCACGATTGAAGACCCTGCTGTTCTGACTGCCCTGCTCGTCCCCTACCCCGCCGACGCAATGGAGGCTTATACGGTATCTCCGTTGGTCAACTCTCCTGCACACGACTCCCCCGCCTGTATCGCACCGGCGACGCGATAGCAGCTACCCGCCGACCAGCGCGATGAGTTCGCGCACCCCGTCCGGCCCCTGGTTCTCCAGATCGTCAACCAGCTCGATACACCGCGCGATAGCGTCCGGCGGCACCCGCAAGGCCAGGCAATCCCGTATCTTGACGAGGTGCTCTTCTCGCGGTAGCGGGGGAAGTCCCCAAAACCCCTTTGGGCCATGACAGCGCGCCGTATGGCGCTGGCCGTTGCGCACGACCACCGTGACCTCGACCCACATGCGTTCGAGATCGCCCGGAATCTCAGGCGACGGCGTCAGGGTGACGAGCGGCAAGAGCCGTTGCATGTCCGCGCGGCGCAGTCGTTCGTCAGAGAACGAGTGAATGCTCACGCTGCCGTCTAGCAGTGCCGCTGCCACGGTGTACTGGAAACTAAATTTTCCCTCGAGGCCGGTGCGCGGGAAGGGACGGTTGACATACGGCATGTCCGGGGTCGTGAGGAAAACAGCGGTGATCGTGCTGGGATCGGCGATTTCCTGACGGAGTGCGAGTGCCGCAGTGATGCCGAAGTGGGTGGCGTACTGACTGGGAAACAGCTTGATGGCGAACCCCGGATCGACCATGCGATACGAGCGGCCGAACTCCAAAAGTGGTGCCGCATCGAAGCCGTCCGGCCAGAATGCCTCGGCGTAGCCGCGCGGGGCTTCGAGGATCTCGGTGTTGGCGGTGAAGCCGTGCCGTGCCAGCAGCGCGGCATCGAGCCCGGCAGCAGCAGCCCAGCCACAATGCGTGGCCTTGGTCATGGTCCCGACATTAGCCATCAGCCCTCCGGCGCGCGACGCGGCAATGCCCAGTGCGTTTCGTAACTGCGTGACATCACAGCCGAGGAGATGGGCCGCAGCGACAGCTGCTCCCATGACTCCAACCACTCCAGGGGGGTGATACGTCAGCTTGCCCGGCGCGAATTGCCGCGAAGCAAGACGGAGGCGTCCCTGCAGTTCACAGGCTTTGACGAACGCGGTAATCACCTCGCGGCCTGGCACTGGCCCTGTCTCAGCAAGGGCAAGAACAACCGGCAGGGTAGGAGACGTCACGTGTGTCGGCGGGCTCCACATCGGTTCGTAGTCGAGCACGTGCATAGAGATACCGTTGACGTAAGCGGCTGAGACTGGAGATGTTTTGAACCCATGCCCGATGACGGTGGAGACGGGAGTTCCTCCCAGGTTTTGCACATGGGCGGCAGTGATGCGTGGTCCCTCTTCCAGCGCCCCAGCCACCGCCACCGCCAGGCCATCGAGGATAATCTGTTTGGCTACCTCTACCACCTGCGTCGGCAACACCTCGAAGGTGGTATGGACAAGCCGCTGGCAGACGGCAGCAGTCACAGCAGCATCAGAGGAGTGCTCGTGTAGCGAGGTCATACGTAGCGGTGTAGATACCCAAAGCGCGAGAGAAAGAAAAGCTTCACCCCCACTCTTGCCCATGCAATCGCCTCACAACGAGACCAAAACACAACCTGTGGTGGTCAGGTTGTATCTCTTTCCCCTACATCTAGCAGTTTGCCGGGAAGTAAGATAAGGAAAAACATGTTGCGGAAGGGAAGGAGACTCGCATGCGTATCGCCCTAGATCCATGGGGGAGTGAGTATACCGGTCAGCTCGCCGTCCCCGTGGCGGCGGACGCCGACGATCCCCTGGTACAGACGCTCGACGAGGCGGTAGAAGAGCGACCCTGGGCACCGATCGTCCCCTGTCCCAGCACTATGCCGGCCGTCACTGTCGTGGTCGACGGGGTTATGCGCACCGATGCCCATGCCGTTATCATTGAGGAAGACAGGCAGCTCCTGGCGCTTTTCTGCTCCTACGCGGTCGGCGCGGTGACGATCAACCGCGCAGGAGAAGTCGTCGCGGAGCGCGTCGACCGTCTCTTTATCGTCGGCGGCGGGCAGTCGGGCATGGATATCCTCGTGCGCGCAGGGAGCTCCCCGAGAGAGCCGTTGTGCTACCGCTCCCTGAGCTCGCGCGCCTCGACCCCCGAGCAGTTACGCGAGGCCCTGGCGACCGAGATGCGTCAGGCAGAAGCAGCGGTCGCCGAACAGCTCTCCGGTCCGGAGACCCTCATCCTCGCCGACGGCAACCTGACTTTTCTGGGCGGCAGCTCTTCGGTCGTCGGGGTAATCAAGACCATCCAACGGATGTACCTGTCCCCCAAAAGAGCGGCTATGCTCGGGCAGCTCGCTCCAGGGCAACGGACCCCGCTCTTCCGCATTCAGGGGGGAGTCGGCAGGAAAGCTACGACGTACTCACCTGCTACTTACGGCTCGCTCCACCGCGACCGATCGAGCATCCGTTCGCCGGCTTGGTGCGCATCGAGGTCAAAGCTTCTTTGGGAGTGCAAAAAGCGGTCGCCTTGCTCGACCAGGCCGCTGTCAAAGTATATGCCTTGGCCTCCCGCGCGCCCAAAGATCCGCGCGCACCACAAAATCTGATCCCGCTCGGCGGGCTGGAACGCCAGCTGCGCCACAAACTCGGCGACCCCCAGCTCATCCGCCGCGGCATCGAACAAACGCTCCGTGCGATGGTGTGAGGAGGCACGATGGGACGTGTCATCGGGACGCAGGATGCAACGCCTTTAGAGTTTTGGGTGCTGCTGGATCCGGGAGAACGGGTGCAGATGGACGAAGCCGTGGTAGTCGAAACCAACTCCCCGATCGGTCCGCTCAAGCTCTTCGGCATTGTCGATGTGATCCGTGCCAAGCATCAAGGCTCGACTTTCGACTCCGACGTGGTGGAAGCGGAACGCGGCCTGCCGGTGGAACTCTCCATCGCCGCCCATGTCAAGGTGACGCGCCTCGATCCCGAGTACTACTATCCGCCGCTCCCGGGCGATTCCGTGCGGGTGGTGACGGGAGAGGAGTACGCGCAGGCGCTCTTTATGGACAAGATGGAACGTAAATTCCCCCTCGGCCTTTCCCTCTCCCGCACCGAGGTGGTGTACGGCAATCTCGACTTCCTCAACGGCCGCAAGGGAGCGCACGTCAATATCAGCGGCGTGTCCGGTATCGCCACCAAAACGACATACACCACTTTTCTGTTACACAGCTTGTTACACAGCGGTGCGCTCACCGATCCGGCCAATACACACGCCATCATCTTCAACGTCAAAGGCGAGGATCTTTTGTTCCTCGACAAACGCAACAAAGACCTGACGCCGGACGATCTGCTCGCTTACGAACGCATGGGGCTGCCAGCAGCGCCGTTCGACTCGGTACAGTTCTACGTCCCTCCAAGCGAGATCCCGGGCCCCATCCTCCCCAAGGTCGGGGGGCGCAGGGCCGACGAGGTCATCCCCTATTTTTGGACCGTGCGCCGCTTCTGCCGGGACAAGTTGTTGCGTTATCTGTTCACCGACGTCGGGGAGGACGCCTCCCTGCTCTCGACGTTGATCTATCAAGTAGAGCGGCGGTTGTCCGAAGCCGCCGAGGCAGCGGACCGGCGCGGCCCCGGCCCGGCCGTGTTTCTGCGTGTGGAGAAAAAAGGCAGAGGGACCGATGCCGCGGTGGAGGAGCCGGAGGAAGAGCTCGAGATTCGCGATTTCTCCGCGCTGCTGCGTGCTATCGAGGGCATCGCCACCGCGACCGGACAGGCGAGCGGCACGGTCGGAGCCTTTATGCGCCGCCTCTACGGCGCGGAGGACAAACTCGCCTATCTCATCCGCGACCCGGGCGACGCCGATCCGCAGGCCCATACGATCAACTGGCGCAACAAACAGGTCACGGTCGTCAGCCTCACGGGCCTCTACGAGATCGGCAAGAGTTTCGTGGTCGGCTCGGTCCTGCAGCAAATTCAGCAAGAAAAGGAAGCCACCGGCTCAGCCGAGCCGCTGTGTTTCATCGTCGTCGATGAACTCAACCGCTATGCGCCGCGCGAGGGATGGTCGCCGATCCGTGACCGCTTGCTCGAGATCGCCGAACGGGGCCGCTCGAGCGGTACGATCTTGATCGGCGCCCAGCAGACCGCCTCCGAAGTCGAACGGCGCATCATCGCCAACCCGGCGTTCCGTGTCGTGGGTCGGCTCGACGCCGCCGAGGCGGAGCGAGCAGAATACGGCTTCTTGCCGCCCACCTTACGCCAGCGCGCGACAATCCTCACCTCGGGGCGGATGATCGTCGCGCAGCCCGATATTCCAACCCCTGTCCCGATCTGCTTTCCCCGGCCAGCGTGGGCCACTCGCGCCGAAGAGCAGGAACTCCCTCCCCCGAACCTCAAGTTAGTCAAAACGAGGCGGAGCGTATGAGGTTCCTGCACACTGCGGACTGGCACGTCGGACGCACCATCCGGCACCGCTCACGCCTCGACGAGCACCGGGCGGTCCTGGACGAAATCATCGACATCGCGACGCGCGAACACGTCGACGCTGTCTGCGTGACCGGCGATGTGTTCCACGAGCGCCGTCCGCCCCTGGACGCTCAGGAACTGGTGGCGGAGACGTTTGCCGAACTGGCACGGCGGCGTATCCCGGTGGTGGTGATCCCCGGCAACCACGATGATCCCGTCTTACTGCGCACCCTCAAACCGTTGGGGGATCTCGTGCAGGTCCATATCATGTCCGATTTCAGCGAGCATATCGCTACTCATATCATTCGACTGCCGGGACGCGACGGCCGAGAGCGAGCGCTCATCGGTTGTCTGCCCTACTTACACCCCCACCTGGTGGTCAGCGCGGCAGAAGGGGCGGGGATGAGCGAAGCGGCGCGCCTCAGTACGTACCAGGCAAAAATCCAAGACTATTTGCGCGCCCTGGCAGAAACCATGCAGCGGCAAGACCGGCAGGCGGTCCGTCTCATCCTGGCCCATTTACACATCGCCGAGTGCGAATTCGGGGGAGGCGAGTGGCGGTCCAGCGTCTTTCCGGTCAACGCCGCTATGCTCCCCCCGCACACCCACTACGTTGCCCTCGGGCACCTGCATAAGCCGCAGGCGGTGCCCGGAGCAAAAGCCCAGGCGTGGTACGCAGGGTCGATTTTACAGATGGACTTCGGCGAGCGCGAACAGCAGAAGAGCGTCTGCGTGCTCGAAGCGCAGGCGGAGAAACCGGCTACCATCGCTCCAGTTCCCCTGAGCAAAGGCAAATGGCTGCTCCGGCGTCACGGCACCGCTGCGGCGGTCCTCGCCCAGGTTGCAGACTGCCGCGATGCATGGGTCGAAGCAGTCCTGCAGCCGGACGGCAGTGCTCCTGAACTGGTCGAGCGCCTCCGCGCCCTGCCGCACGTGATCGCCGTGCGTTTTGCAGATCTCCCCTTCGCAGAGGAGCGAGACAGGTCCCCCCAGCAGGGGCTGAAGGAGCGGCCGGCGACGGATCTGTTCCGTGAGTACTACAAGACCAAACGTCAAGCCGACCCGGCTCCGGAGCTGGTGGAGTTGTTCGCCCGCCTCTACCAGGAGGTGAGCGGCGGGAGCGAAGAGCCTCCATCCTAGGCAGCTCCTCACCCCCCTCTCCAACCAAGAAACGATAGGCTCTCACTGAGAACGGTTATGAGACCCCAGAGATTGATCTTGAAAAACTTCATGCCCTTCCGCTCGCTCGACGGCCGGGTCTACGAGGTCGATTTTACCAACCTCGATCTGTTCGCCATCACCGGCCCGACGGGAAGCGGCAAGTCGTCGCTGATCGATGCCATCGTATGGTGTCTATACGGACGGACGGCACGGTACGGTGCCGATTCCAAAGGAGTGATCTCTGCTGGGGAAAATAGCTGCGAAGTCTTTTTCGACTTCACCATCGGGCCGCGCTGGTTTCGTGCCGTGCGACGCACCGGTCGCACGACCGAGTCCGGCCTCAGCGAACGCGCTGGGGACGAATGGATCCAAGATGTTTCCGGAGCGGAACAGTTGACCAAGCGCATCGAAGCTTTGCTCGGGCTCGATTTCGCCGGTTTCACCAAAACCGTCGTCTTGCCTCAGGGCGAGTATGCCCAGTTTCTCGCCAGCGCTCCCAAAGACCGACGCGAACTCCTCGCCAAAATCTTGGAGCTGGGAGTCTATAGCCGGGTCGCCGAGCGAGCGAAGGAGGTCTCGGGTCGCGCCAAAGCGCGGGCCGACACCATTCGAGAAACGCTCCAGCCATATGCAGGGGTCAGCCGCGAGCAGATCGCCGAGAAACACCAGGAATGGGAAGTGCTGTGCGAGCAACTGGAGGCGGCCAGCGCACAGGCTGCGGTGTTACAGACCGTGAAAGAGCTGGCCGATAAAGTCGTGGCTACACGCGCTCGCGTCGCCGAGCTGCGTACCGAGGAACAGCGCCACGCCCGTGCCCGAGAGGAGCTGCACCAGCGGACTGACGAAGCGACTGCGCGAGTTGCAGCGCTCACCGCCGACCTCGAGCGTTTGACCGCCGAACGTGAGGCGCTCCGCTACGATCCTCACCAGCACCAGATGCTGCAACGGGCAGCCGCTCACCTGCGTGCCCACCTCGCCGCCCGTCACGAGGCCGACGAGAAAACCCAGCTGCTCGCCAAGCTCGAGGAAGAGCTGCAGGAGCTGTCGCAGCAGATCACCGCCCACGAGCGCCACTGCGCCACCGTGCGCAACTCGTATCAGGAACAGGTCGCCGCCCTGCAGGCACAGATCGCGCGGCACGGGGACGCGACGACCCTCACCGAGAAAATCGCCCAGGCACAGCGGCGGCAGGAGCTGCTGGCGGAACGGGAACGGCGCATGAAAGAGCGGGACGACTTCCAACGGCAGCTGACGGCGAAACAGGACGCCGTCGCGCGCCTGCGACAGCAGGAAGCGGAGCTCGAGCAGGCCGTGCAGGAGGCGCGCCGGCAGTACGACCAGGCGCGGGCAGCGGAGCAGGACAAGAAGCTCCGCGAACAGGACGCCGCACGTTTGGGTGCAGAGTTGCAGGAAGCGGTGCGTCAGGAGAAGCGTGTACGCGATCAGGTGACGGAGGCAGACGCTTCCCTCCAGACTGCCGCACGCATGGTGCAGCGGTGCGAAGCCGCAGTGCACCTTGCCGAGCAACAGGAGCAGTCGGCACGCCAGGCCCTGGAAGAACATCGCCGTCTCGCGGCCGTCACCCATTTACGCCAGACCCTCCAGCTTGGTGCACCGTGTCCGGTCTGCCAGACCCCGGTCCACACCCTCCCCTCTCGCTCCCCAGAGGAGACAGCCGACCTCGCCCCTTTCCAGCGGGCGGTCGAGCGGGCCCACGCCGAGCTCAGCCGCGCGCGGGAGGAATTACACACCGCGAAAGAACGCGTCGCTACCGCAGAGGCGCGTAAACAGGCGGCAACGCAGGAGCTGGCGATATGGGAGCAGAAACGGCGGGAGACCCAAGAGCGGTTTGTCGCGCGCTTTCCGGGGTTCCCCTCACTGCAGGCGGCGGTGGAGGCAGTCCGGGCAGAAGCGCAAGCTATCGCCGCGACACTGCAGCACCTCGAGACCCACACCCAGAGCGTGGAACGCGCGCGCCTCGCCTGCACCCGCCGGCGCGAACAGGCCGAACGCGAGGAGGCACAGCTAGCCGAGGCCCTGCGTGGCACAGAAGCGCGTCTTGCAGATACCGAAGCGCAGCTGGCCGTCGCGGAACGATCCCTCGCTCCCTACCTGGTGGCAGGGAGCGACCCGCTCGCATCCCTCACCGCCCAGCGTCAAACCCTCGCCCACCTCCAAGCAGACGTCGAGCAGTTGGCATCACGACAGCGGAGCGCGGAAGACCACCTGCGTGGCCTCGGTACGCAAAAAATGCAAAAAGAAGGGGACTGCCGAGTGCTCGCCTCTCAACGCCACGCAGCGCAGGCCCAGGCAGCGCGTGAGGCACAGGCAGTCAGAGAAGCGCTCGCCCTCGCAGCGAACGCCCCGTTGCCCCCCCTGACCGAGCTCGAACAGGCGCTGGCAGAGGCGGTGCAACGACAACAGCAGCACGCCGAGCTCGGGAGACGCGCAGAGACCGTGCGCCGGGAGTGGGAAGAGGGACAGCGCGCAATCACGGCCCTGCAGGCGCACCTGCAAACCTACGCGCAGCTGCTCGCGGAGACGCGCGAGAAGATCGCCGTCAGCGAGCAGGAGTTGGCCCAGCTGCGGACACAGCTCGCCGCCGCTCTTCAGCAACACCAGCTGTCCGGTATCGGTTCCGACGGGGAAGGTATCGCAGCACGAGTCAAGGAGCTCGACGAACACATCGTCAGGCTCCGCGAGCGTCGGACCCAACTGGAAGCGACCCTCGCCGACCTGGACCGTCGCTGTCGCGAGAAGGAACGAGAGGAAGAAAAACTGCGCGCAGCCGAGAACGAACAGCAACTGGCCACGGACCTGAACAGATTGTTAGGGGCTGATTTTATGGATTTTCTCTCCCGCGGCGCGGTGGAGATCCTGATGACCGACGCCTCTGCCCATCTCCGACGGCTCACGCACGGACGGTATTCTTTCGACCTCGCGTACAAGAACCGGGCGATCGAACTGCAGATCGTCGATCATGAAGACCACAAACGCAAACGGCCGACCCACTCGCTCTCGGGTGGAGAAACCTTTCTCGCCTCTCTGGCCATCGCCCTCGCTCTGGCACAGGGGTTTCGTGAGATTGCCACCGGCAAAGCGGCGAAAACTTCGACCGAATGTCTGATTTTGGACGAAGGATTCGGGACCCTGGACCGCGAAGGGCTCCAGCTGGTGACGGAAACCCTGCAGGAGCTACGCGGCGAAGAGGGACGCATGGTCGGCATCATCACTCATGTCGAAGAGGTTGCGGCCGCTATGCCGACGCGTATCGAGGTGCGCAAGGGGAACCGCGCGAGTACCATCACGGTGCTGGCATAACCGTAGGCGTCCATGAAACAGAGGGCCTTCTCCCTCCCACCTTGTTCTGGCGGCTGACCTCTCGTGTCGTCAGCGCACCGCAGCGGACACGAGCGCGCACACCTGGTGCATCAGGAGGAATTTTCTGCTACGAGAGGGGCACATCTCACCGGAGGGAATAGCGATGGCCGCTGCACTCGCCTCTCTCGACGCTATGGCCCAAGCCGAGCTGGTGCGCAAAGGGGAGTTGCAACCGCTCACCCTGGTCGAGGCCGCAATCGAGCGTATCGAGCAGCTCAACCCCACGCTCAACGCCGTGATTACCCCCTTGTTCGACAAAGCCCGTGCCCAGGCGCTGTCGCCCGACCTCCCGCACGGCCCGTTTCGCGGTGTCCCGCTTCTCTTGAAAGACCTCGGCTGTCACTCGGCAGGGGATCCATACCACGAGGGCATGCAGTTTCTGAAAAACCTCGGCTGGGTGGCACCAGCAGACACCTACATGGCAGCGAAGCTGCGCGCTGCGGGGTTCATCTTTCTGGGGAAAACCAACACCCCGGAACTGGGGACGCTGCCGACCACCGAACCTGTCGCGTACGGACCGTGCCGCAACCCGTGGGATACCACTCGGTCGCCTGGCGGGTCGAGTGGCGGATCGGCTGCGGCGGTCGCCTCGGGTATGGTGCCAGTCGCCCATGCCAACGACGGCGGGGGATCGATTCGCATCCCAGCGAGCGCCTGCGGCGTGGTTGGCCTCAAACCCTCGCGCGGACGTGTCTCGTGGGGACCGGAGTACGGCGAATTGTGGCAAGGGCTGGCGATCGAACATGTTGTGAGTCGCTCGGTACGCGATACCGCTGCCGTGCTCGACGTGGTCGCCGGTGCGATGCCCGGTGACCCCTACTGCGCTCCCCCACCGATCCGGCCCTTCGTGCAGGAAGTCGGGGCCAACCCGGGACGCCTGCGCATCGGCTGTCTGACACGTGCCCCTGGTGGGGAAACAACGCTGCATCCCGACTGCGTGGCCGCGGTGCGAGACGTGGCCCGTCTCCTCGCCTCTCTGGGCCACGAGGTGGAAGAGGCCTATCCCCCTGCGCTCGATCGCAGTCACGAACGCTTCTCTCACATGTGGACACTGCTGACGAGTGCGGTCGCCGCCGCGCTTGCACACTGGGAACGGCAGACCGGCAAAACGATTCGCCACGAGGACGTCGAGCCACACAACTGGATCATGGCGGAGATCGGTCGTCGCCGCACGGCCGTGCGCTACATCGAAGCGATCCAGTGGCTGCAGGCCGACGCACGGCGCATCGCACAGTGGTGGGAAGCGGGGTTTGCCCTCCTGCTGACGCCGACGCTTGCCGAACCACCTCCGCCGCTTGGGCAGTTCGTCTCCACCCCTGCCGACCCTCTCGCAGCCGCGCGCCGCGGGGAGGTCCTCTGCCCCTTCACCGTCCCGTTCAACGTGACCGGCCAGCCGGCGATCTCGCTGCCGCTCTACTGGAACGCGGACGGTTTACCCATCGGGGTCCAGCTGGTTGCCGCGTACGGGCGGGAAGACCTGCTCATTCGGGTCGCCTCGCAGCTCGAACAGGCACGTCCCTGGGCAGGCCGCCGGCCAGCGGTGCATGCCGAACAGCGAGAGCGGTGAGCAGTCGGCAGCGCGCACTGCTCCCTAAGGAAGAAGCGAGTGGAGGAAACACACGCCTATGAAGAGCACTGGAATGGATCTCACACCCAGCACTGGCGCCGCTCCTGATGTCGCCTCGTTCGAACAGGACGCGGTCACGCCGCCGCACGCACGCACCGGCGAAGAACACGGCGCCGTAGTAGATTGGGAGCGCGTGGCAGCCATGGATGAGTTCCGCGCTTTGGTCAAGGCAAAGCTCAGGTTCATCGTGCCCGCGACCATCTTTTTTGTCGTCTACTACTTTGCTCTCCCCGTACTGGTGGGCTACGCCCCAGGCCTGATGGAACGGAAAGTGATCGGCGTCGTGAACCTCGCCTATCTCTTCGCCCTCTCGCAGTTTTTCATGGCCTGGGGGTTGGCCGCCCTGTACCTGCGGGCGGCAGGGCGGTTCGACACCATGGCGGCACGGCTCATCGCGACCCTGCGCGGTCAGCGACAGGAGGAACGGTAATGTCTCCGGCGCTGCTCATGTTCCTGGTTTTCATCGCCGTCACCCTCTGGATCACTTACTGGGCGGCGCGGCGCTCCAGCGGGGCCAGCGCCTTCTTCGCCGCCAATCGGCAAATCTCCGGCTGGCAGAACGGTGTTGCCGTTGCTGGCGACTACATGAGTGCGGCATCGTTTTTGGGGATAGCCGGGATCATTGCCTTCCAGGGGTACGACGGCTTCATGTACTCCGTTGGCTGGTTGGTCGCCTATCTCACCGTGTTGCTCATCGTCGCCGAACCGCTGCGCAACGCCGGCAAATACACGATGGCAGACGTGTTGGCCTACCGCCTCAGTCCACGGCCAGTGCGCGCCATGGCGGCACTGAGTACGCTCACGGTGAGTACCTTCTATATGATCGCGCAGATGGTCGGAGCGGGTGCGCTCGTCGCTCTGTTGCTCAAAGAAACAGGGATCAGCTACGAAGCAGCGGTCATCGGCGTCGGGATCCTCATGATCACCTACGTCGTGTTCGGCGGCATGTTGGCGACGACCTGGGTCCAGATTATCAAAGCGATTTTGTTGATGACCGGCACGGTCCTGCTCAGCGTGCTCGTGCTCGCCCATTTCGATTTCAGTTTGGGGAAATTCTTTCACGCCATCGCCCATGTCACCTACCATGAAAACGGCGTGCCTGTAACGAAAGACTTTCTCCAGCCCGGTCTGCGTTTCACTCCGCCGTATGGCGCGCTCGATCTGATCTCGCTCGGTCTGGCGCTGATCTTCGGCACGGCTGGACTGCCGCACATCCTGATCCGCTTCTATACTGTCCCCGACGCCAAAACCGCACGGATCAGCGTGGTCTGGGCAATGGCGCTCATCGGCAGTTTTTATATCATGACCACCTTCCTCGGCTTCGGGGCGGCGACGATCGTGGGACGGGATGTCATCGCCGTCAACGGCGGCACCAATATGAGCGCGCCGTTGCTCGCACAGGCGCTCGGGGGTGACATTTTCTTCGCTTTCGTCGCGGCCATCGCTTTCGCCACCATTCTGGCGGTAGTGGCGGGGCTGACGATCAGCGCCTCGACCTCCTTCGCACACGACTTCTACACCAACGTGATTCACCACGGCAGAGCACGCCGTGCGGGTGAGGAAGTGTGGGTAGCACGGGTGACCGCGTTTGTCGTCGGCGCGGTGTCGATCCTCATCGCAATTTTGCTCGGCCCCACTGCCAACGTGGCGTTTCTCGTCGCCCTGGCTTTTGCCGTCGCTGCCTCGGCCAACTTGCCGGTGATTGTCCTCTCGCTGTTTTGGCGACGCTTCAATACCAGCGGGGCAGTGGCGGGATTAGGCACTGGGTTGGTCGCTTCGATCGCCCTCATCCTGGTCAGCCCGAGTATCATGACAGACGATCCCCTCTTCCCGCTCGAAAACCCTGGTATCGTCAGCATTCCGCTCGGGTTTCTCGGCGCTGTTCTCGGCGCCCTGCTCAGGCAGGAACCGACCGCCGAGGCACGGTTCGCCGAACTGCTCGTGCGGGCGAATACGGGCTTAGGGGCAGAGCGGGCGGTGGGACACTGAGTCGCCTCGGAGAGGTGACGGGAGGACAGCAATGCCGCTCAGTTCTGCCCTGGTCGGAACCATAGGCGAACCGGTTGTGCAGGACATCGATGCCCGCTGGCTGATGGCATACGCCGCCGGGCTCGGCGATACGTTGCCCTGTTACCTGGATACGCGACGGCCCGAGGGAATTCTCCCCCATCCCCTCTTTCCCGTCTGCTTCGAGTGGCCGGCACTGCTGGCGATGCGAGACCGGGAAGAGGCAGCCGCGCTCAGGCCCGAAGAGCGGGTGCGCGCCGTTCACGCCACCCATGACCTCGTTCTCTATCGCAGCGTGAAGCCAGGAGATCGGGTGACGACACGGGCGACGGTGGTCGGGGTCGAACGCCGCTCTCCAGGGGCCTATCAGGTGACGCGGCTCGATACCATCGATGCCGACGGGGCGCGCGTGTGCACGACGTGGCAAGGCACGCTGTACCGCGGGGTAGGAGTCGAGGGACCGAACCGTTTCGCCCTCGACGCGCCACCGCTCCCACAGGTCACCAGCGGGACCGCAACGCGGGCAGAGATCACAGTCCCGATCTCCGCGCTCGCCGCCCATGTGTATACCGAGTGCGCACGGATCTGGAACCCCATCCATACCGATCTCGCCGTGGCCGAAAGGGCTGGACTGCCCGGACTCATTCTGCACGGCACAGCTACGCTCGCGCTGG
>JANWXO010000450.1 GCA_025057295.1 Candidatus Binatia bacterium
CAGAGTGCCGCAATGCCAGGCTGGCTGGCCATCTCTGCGCCAACCAAGCCAATCGTCGACCGCTGCTGCAGCCCCTCCATCACACTCTGCTTGAGCGCAGCCACACTCCGATACCGCACCGGTCGATACATGAAGCCAGCCGCGCAGAAGCGACACCCCCACTCACAGCCACGGCTCGCCTCGACCAAATACATATCGCCGAAGACGGTATCTGGCGTGAGGATCTGCGAGGTTGTGGGATAGGCGTCCAAATTGGTGACGAAGCGGCGCCTCACCCGGGGAGCCCCGCTGCCCTGATACGTCACGCGCTGGATACGACCCCGGGCGTCATACGAGGGGGTAAACTGCACCGGCATATACGCCCCTTCGAGGGTGGCCAATTCTTCCAGTTTTTCCCTACGAGTACGGGAGGTCGTCCAGAGTCGGGCATAGCGGTCTAGGAACTCTGGCAGCAGCTCCTCCCCTTCGCCGATGAGAAAGAGATCGATGAAGTCGGCAATCGGCTCGGGGTTGAGAAAGGTGGCCGGTCCACCCGCGATCACCAGAGGGTGATGCTCTTCACGGTCGCGCGCCAGCAGGGGCAGATGCGCGGCCGCGAGAATATCAAGAATGTGGACATAGTCAGTCTCGAACGAGAGGGAAAAAGCGAGGAGGGCAAAATCGGCTAAGGGACGCTGACTTTCGAGCGAGGTCAGCGGTGCACCGGTACGCTGCAACGCTGCTCTTTCATCTGGGTCAGGGAGGAAGGCTCGTTCGCACCAACAGCGGGGGTCCTGAGCGATGATCTTGTACACCGCTTGGAAGCCGAGGTTGGACATCCCCACCGCGTAGCGGTTAGGGTAGATCACACAAACTGGGATCTCCCCCCGGGCGTGCACGAGGCAGAGAGTTCGTTCTCGTGCCAACCGCTGCCGTGCGCGTGCGGTAGTAATCCACATACGCCTACACTATACCTCTCCCTGGGAGCGTTCAACAGAGAAAGCGCGAGGACGTAAGCAGGAGCAGCAAGCGGGTCAGCGAGGACGGGGAGGGTGTCTCCTTACAAGATTCCGCCACCTACCCCGCGCTCCACGGTGCGTCAATTGGCCTGTTTGCGCAAGAAAGCAGGAATATCGAACTTTTCCTCGGCCTCGGCCTGCAGATGCGCCATCGCGCTGGCCGTGTCCGTCTGCCTTTTGCGCTGCCAGGTCGGCACCTCCAGGTCATCATCGATCACAGTGCCAAGATGCACCACTTTGCGTGATCCACCGAGGTTCGGTCGCCCTGTACGGATTGCGCTGAGTATCGGCTTGGTTGGCTGGACAGGCTCGCTCTCTTCGCCGAAGCCGGTCGCAATCACCGTAATATGGATTTCATTTTGCAAGCTCTCATCGATGACCGCACCAAAGATGATGTTCGCCTCCTGATCGGCTTCTTCCTGGATTAAGGTCGCCGCCTCATTCACCTCATGGAGGGTGAGGTCGGGGCCACCGGTGATGTTGATCAGCACGCCTTTCGCCCCCCGGATGGAAATGTCTTCCAGTAAGGGGCTGGCAATCGCTTTGCGCGCCGCTTCTTCTGCCCGTCCTTCCCCCGATGCGGAGGCGACTCCCATGATCGCCATGCCCATTTCCGCCATAATCGTGCGC
>JANWXO010000451.1 GCA_025057295.1 Candidatus Binatia bacterium
ACCCAGACTTTCTCAGCAGCCACGGGCTTATCTACCCGTCGCGCGCGGCACTTGCGAGCGTTCGCTTGTCTCCGTCGCAAAGAACTCCTCCCTCACCAGGTCCTCGCTGAGCAGGTCGCGTAAGCGTTGAGGAACAACAATCAGCCTCCGTCCTTCCCGAAGGATCAGTCCCTGCACTTCGAGTTCCCGCATGTGTTCGGTCACCCGCTGGCGGGATGCACCGACGAGATTGGCCAAGTCCTCGTGGGTCAATCGCAGCGTCAGGATCGTGCCCCGTGAGTCCTGCACGCCGAATTTCTGCGTCAGCTCCAATAAAGCGAGGACCAATCGCTGGCGTAAGCTCAGGCCCTGAAAGCGGATATAACGGTAGAGGAGCGTAAACCACCGACCGACCGAACTGCCCATCATGCCGCGGAAATCGGCGAGCGAAACACCGAGCAAATTCGACACCAGCGCCTCGGCTTGCATCACGCCGATCCAGCAGTCGCTAAACGCTTCGCAGCGAAACGCCCGCCGGGCCTCCGGCATCAGAGCCGTAATACCAAACAGCTCGCCAGGGCGAATCAGGCTCACGAGCACATCTTCGCCAGAGGCGTTACAGAGGGACAGCTTGACGGCGCCGGAGAGCAGGATATACACCGACTCGGATGCAGCGCCTTCCGGGAAGAGAACGGTCCGACGTCGCACCCGTTGCGCCGCAATATGAGGGAGGAGCTGGGACAGCTGGTGATCCGAAGCCCAGGGAAAGGCGTTGAGGCGGCGGAGGGCGCCAACAGTAACGGAAAATTCGCGCGTCATAACACCCAGTTTGGTGGACACACGCAAGTGCGCGACAGCAGGGACCATCCTCCCCTTCCTTCCCCATCCCTGGAGTCACACGCCACACGATCCACACGACACACCAGCTCAAGTCCCATTGCCAAGAGTAGACCGTCCTCCTTGTGTTCCTCCCTCCGACTGGACACTGATCCGGGTTACGATACGACCTGCAGCCCGCTGCGTCGCGACGCGGCAAGCGTCCGTACACATACCCGATCAGTCTTGGCTTTTCCCTTCACCGTCGTCACATCACGGCTCCACTCACACCAGGAACAGGTGAGCAAGCGTCGTTTGAGCCCCCATGGCCCGTCGTTCCTCTCCATGCTCAGGTGACGCCACCATATCCTCAGTTAGGTCAACACCAGCCGATAATTTTGCCCGTGGTTATTATCCCAGCGCACAAAATCCTCTTCCGGCAGCGGTGAGTTGGTGCGCAACAACTGATAGACGTACTCCACTGTTGCCCCACGCGGTCCCCATACTTTCGCCACATACCGCCGCGGCAGCGGCACGGTTTGGATGAGCTCGTACATGGCGTCATCCGCAATCCCTTCCCCCTCGCGATCATGACCAGCGCGGGTGGGGATGGTGTGCAAGTTCAGTCCTTCCAATCTGGCCTGCGTCCAGTTCTGGGCAGTCCAGCCGTTGACTCCCCAGAGTAACCGCACTTCGGTGATCCGCCCTTCGTGGTCGAGGTAGGGAACCTCGCGGGCCACAATCTCCTCGGTGAAGACCGGAGAAAACTGCTCCCGCCCGTCGCGAACAAAAACGAACTGATGGTGCAGCAGGTACGAATCCTGATCCC
>JANWXO010000452.1 GCA_025057295.1 Candidatus Binatia bacterium
GGCTTTCTCGGGTGGGTCTATCGCAAGCTGCTGAGGAGGTTTGTGGGAGAGTATCGGGTCTACACCCTGGACCTGCGCGGTCAAGGGGATAGCGACACTCCAGCGCTTGATCAAGACCACTGGAGAAACATGGCGCGCGATGTGGAAGATGTCATCGCTCATCTGGGCTTGCACGACTTTTACGGCATTGGCCACTCCGGTGGCGGGGCGTTGCTCGCTTTGTATGCGGCAACCCATCCTGGGCACGTCCGACGGCTCGCACTGCTCGAACCGGTGACGATCCCGCACGAGCCGCCCTATCTCGAGCGGCTCTCGGCTGACAATCACCCCTTTGTCGAGCGTGCACGCCGCCGCCGGGTCGTGTGGGACAGTCGTCAACAGCTCTTCGACGCGTATCGTGACAAGGAAGCGTTTGCGGCGTGGGATGAAGAGGTGTTATGGGATTACGTCAATCACGGCACCTATGATCTGCCCGATGGCCGTATCGCGCTCAAGTGTCCGGCCGAGGTCGAAGCCCACGTGTTTGCGCTCACTACCTCGCTCGACATCTTCTCCCAACTCGTCCGCATCGACTGTCCCGTGCTGGTGTTGCGTGGAGCGCTGACGGAGGGGCCGTTGTTCGTCGTCGCCGAGCGGGTGGCCCAACGTATCCCGCGCGGCTCTCTGGTGACGGTGCCGGACACCGGCCATTTCCTGGCGATGGAGAAACCGCGAGAGGTAGCGGACATTATCGCTGCCTATTTCGGTGCTGAGCGGTGATCGTAGTGGGACGCGGTCTTCGGCGGCAGCTACAGGTCGTCGAGGTGCAACGCTACGGTCGCGTCTTTCCACAAAGCCAATGGTGCGTGCATGGCGTGCTTCCTGTACTGCTCACAGGGCCCTCGTACTCCGTGGCGTATTCATTGACAACCGAGAGTCAGCTCTGATCCAGAGGGAGGAACTGCCACAGAAGGGTGCCAACGGCCCGGTCAGCACGCTTTCCTTGTCAAAAACGCCTGGGAGAGGTAAACAGGCGGGGATGAAGCGGGGCAGCTGCTCGTCGAAAAGGGGGAACAGCCATGGCGTTGATCATCGATGCCGATGCGCACTTTGCCGAGCCGTTAGATTTGTGGGTCCGGTATATTGAGCCCAAGTATCGCGAGCGTGCCTTCCACGTGCGGCGCGATCCCGAGACCGGACTGCAGCAGGCGATCGTCGAGGGACGCATCTCCCCCCTCGAGCCGCCTGAGTTCTTTCGCTATGTCATCCCACTCCTGATCGGCTTCGGCCAGCATGAACGCATCTTGGAACTGAGCTATGAAGACGGCATCCCCGCAGCGTACGATCCGGGGGAGCGGGTCAAGTGGTTGGATGCTGAGGGGATCGATAAGCAGTTGATCTACCCTACGTGGGGCTTGTTTTGGGAAGGAGACATTGAAGATCCGGCCTTGGCTGCCGCCCATTGCCGTGCGTATAACAATTGGTTGTGGGACGTTTGCGCCCCGTACCGTGACCGTCTCATCCCAGTCGCGCATATCTCATTGCGAGAGGTCGAGGGTGCTGTGAGCGAGCTCAGACGCGTGGCCAAGCTGGGGATGAAAGCGGTGTTTGTCGGCTCGCGTCCCCACCAAGGCCGCAGCTTTG
>JANWXO010000453.1 GCA_025057295.1 Candidatus Binatia bacterium
AGTCTGGTGCTGGTTCATCAACGTCCCCGGGTTGCGATCCTCAGCACCGGCAACGAGCTGGTAGAGATCGATGCCACACCGCGACCTGGCCACATCGTCAACTCCAACGCCTACTCTCTAGCGGCGGCGGTGCACGAAGCTGGTGGGGAGCCGGTCGTATTGGAAATCGCGCGCGATACGTTGGGCGAAATTCGTGCCGCCCTCGCTGAAGCCGTCCGCCACGATGTGGTCCTCTCGACTGGGGGAGTGTCGGTGGGAGAGTTCGATTTTGTCAAGGCCGCGATGGATGAACTCGGTGTCCGCCGCCTCTTTTGGCGTGTCGCCCAACGCCCGGGCAAACCATTCACCTTTGGGCTCCTGCGCGAGCGGCCGTACTTTGGACTGCCTGGCAATCCGGTCTCTGCGCTCGTCTGCTTTTACCTCTACGTGCGGCCAGCCCTGCGCCGCCTGGCGGGGCATCGTAAGCTGTTCTTACCGGTCGTTCAGGCGCGGGTCGGTGCGGACATCCCGAAAGCGAAAGATCTCACCGAATTCGTGCGCTGCCGGCTGGTGTGGAAAGATGGTCACTACGAAGCGCTGTCGACGGGCAGCCAAAGCTCGGGGGTATTGAGCTCGCTCTCGCTGGGAGAAGGGCTCCTCATCGGTCCGGCAGAACTCCCCCTGCTGCCGCGCGGCTTGATGGTCAAGGTCCTCGTGCTTGATACCGCGTTCTTTGCTGGAGAAGAGATCCCCTTCTGACAACGGGCAGGATGGCGCGAGACCGCACCGTGTCCTGAGAGGCATCTTGCCACAGTCCGCTTGATTCGCTTCCTGTTTTTCCGCTACAACAGGGCAAGACGAATATGCCCTGACAGGATTGTGTGTGCACGAGAGGCAGCGTTTGTACCTTCGGCTCGGCGACCGCGTGATCCACCTCAATTACGCGGAGTGGGGTGAAGGTGTAGTGGTGGAAGAAATGACCTCGGTGCTGATCGGCGGCACGTGCTTGATCCGTGTCCAATTCGAAGACGGCCAGCAGCGTACCTTCAACAACGATCTCGACAACGAGTTGTGCTGCTACTATTTCGGGGTCCGAAGGTGTCGGCACTCTCTCTTCGATGCGGAACATCCTCGCGCTGCCCGCACGACCACCCGTCTGGGTCGCAAGTAACCGAAACGCGTTCTCGGGGGGTCAGGAGCGGGCTTTGTCAGGCTGGAACACTTCTAACGGCTCCCCTTTCGGTCCGGTCTTGCGGATCTGCCGACGTCCTAATGTCCTCAAGGTGTCGATGTTGACCCAGGGGATGCCCATGGCACAGGGTTTGGCCATACCTTCTTCTTCCTCTTCAGTGTATTGAGGAAAGCCCGCTTTGGCAAAGTCGATCATCATGCGTTTTCCCATCGGAGAGCCTTTCCACCTTATTTGCTGTCTGTTTGGTGTTCGATTCTGTAACTGCCCCGCGGCATGGGTCAAGTCCACTCTGCTTCTCGCCTGTCTACTAGCCAAAGGCCGTCGGAAGCGGTAGCTTGGGCAGTTGAGGTGGGGAACAGTCTCCGCCGAGACGACACTTCTCGATGAGCAACAAACTTCTCGCGGTTTTCTTCTGGGTGAGTGGGATTCTGGTGCTGGACCAAGTCAGCAA
>JANWXO010000454.1 GCA_025057295.1 Candidatus Binatia bacterium
CGCTTGCCAGACGACAATAAACTGCTCTGGACGCAGGGCGAGGAAATCCACTGTCTCTCCCACGTCGTTCGCGAACTCCACCTCGTAGGCGTCCCCTGCATGGCACTGGACGATAGTGCCTTGCATCCCGGCACGCAGACCGCGTGCGGGTATATCCACGATCAGTTCGACAACATCGAATAAATCGGGCACGGCTCTCACCTCCTTGTCCCAAGCTGTCTCACGTAGAGGGTGATCAGGCGAGCCTCGCGGGAGCCAGGAGGGACGAGCCAACCTGTCCGCACGACAGCGTGTCGCTCTTCTGTTCCCCGGATACAGATATCGACGGTATAGCGCCGTCCAAATTCATCTTCACTATGAAAAATCGCTTCTGCCGCTAGAGCCTTTTCCTCGATTTGCGCGAGCAGGTCAGTGTAGTTTTCTCTCGTGAAGCCAAGCGATTCTCTGAAGACCTTGGCCTTATGGCCTCCCCAGGGGGAGTCAGGGTTTAACGCATACTCGGTGAGCTTATCGGCGTCGATGACCAGGCAATTTGCCAAGTCGGCCAGTTTCATGCCTCTATTTTCCTCGTACCTCACAGTCGTCCGCGCATTATGCGGCCGCGACCTCTTCGGAAGAACTGTAGAGCATATCCACCCGCTCGCGAGCATGCTCGATGGCGCACGGGCTACCCTCGCGGTCGAGATCCAGCATTGGATCTTACTACCAATACCGCAGGGCGTAGAAGACCAGCTTCTGATACTCCCACAGCAAGGTGGTAGTGTCGCGGCGGCGCGTCCACCACCCCTGTGGCTCGAAGAGAAAGTTGGCGGGCGCGGCTTGCACCGACACCTCTACCCCCGTCCCGCGCAACACCCGCCGCAACAGCAAACGGCTCCGACGGGTGTGGAAACTCGAGGTGACCACGATCGCCCGCTCCATCCCGTGCTCCTGCAGGAACTGCCGCAACCGGTAGGCCTCGTCGGCCGTGCTCTCGTTGTAGCCGTCCACGACCGCGATCGCCTGCGCGGGCACGTGCAAGAACAGCAAAATAGCGCGGCATTTGTCGTGGGATTCCAGCTCCTCGATGCCATAGCGGCGCAAGGCCAGGGCCTCATGGGGGTAATAGCTCTTGGTCAGCACGATCTTGGGCGCCCAGCCCTGCCGGAACAGCTCTGCCGCTTTCGGGCAGCGGGCGGTTTCGTCGCCGCTGAGCACCACGATGGCGTCGGCCTGGTCGAGGGGATCGGACACCACCAGGGAAGCGGCCAGATGAGTCAGAAGCGGCTGGTGGAAGAGGACGAGCAGCAGGCCGGGCAGGGAGAAAAAAACGATCCGCCGCAAAGAGCGCTTCCGCATGGCGGGCCGGACTCCTGCCTCCCCCTTTACCTTCTGGAGGCGGGCGAAAACGGCACCCTGCTGCCCACTGTCTTTGCTGTTCTCAGCATTTTCGGATCACACCGAGATAATGGGTACACAGCCAGGGAATCCTGCTCAACAAGTAACAGGCCAGCCAGGAGTAGGGGGCGAGCCAGCGCACCAGCGGGGGCGCCAGGGTGAGGCGGGAGAGTTGGATCTGACAGCCAGGAAACAACCGATGGATCTCCTGTTTCTTCACCCCCCGCACGTCGGGGTT
>JANWXO010000455.1 GCA_025057295.1 Candidatus Binatia bacterium
CTGCTCGACCCAGGAAGCCCAAGCAGGTCCAGGGGAACGCGCTTCGGGGAGGTGAGCATGACCACCTGCGCCGGATGTGTCGCTCAGAACTTCACCCGCATTCCGGCAAACGCGCCAAGCGGTGCTCCTGGGCCCAGAAAGCGTTCGACGCCAGTAGCGTCCAGCGTGTTCTCGAAAAACGCGCCGTAGCTTTCATAGTCGGCGTCGAACATGTTTTCCAGTCGCAAAAACACCTCGACACTGCGGTGGGAATAAGAAACCTGCGCGTTGGCGACAAAGTACGGGTCGAGCCGCCGTCGTGTGTTGGCTTCATCTCCGCGCAGATACTGTGAGCCGACGTAGGCAGCATCGAACCGCAGGCGCCACTGCGGGGTGAGAAAAAGCTCGATCCCGCCGTTGAGCCGATGAGGAGGGACGAGGGGCAGCGTGTCGCCTTTGCGCACGAATGCCACCCGATCTTCGTTGGCGAAGGTAAACAGTTCGGTATCGACCCCGAAGGTTGCGTCGGTCAGGGCGTAGTTGGCAAACCAGCGCCCGCGGCGCCACATCCCTGTGAGCAGCACCTCGATGCCCTGGCGGCGCGTCGCCTGAACATTCTGGAAGAACCCTAACACCCGGCTGCGCGGCTCGTTGCGAAACAAAATGTCGTCGTCCAGGTCGGTACGGTAGAAAGCGAGGGAAGCGTGCAAGTTGGACAGCAGCGACCACCGCAGGCCAACCTCCCATGTCTTGCCCTTGACGGGCTTGAGCGGTGGGTCGTCGACGATGGCTGTCGGAATAGGACATGGCGCCTCAGGGTTGGCGCACGTGAGTTCGATGGCAGTAGGCGCGCGGTAACTCTGGCTGTAATTGGCATAGAGTTGCAAGCTGTACGGCAGGGCGTACGTCGCGCCGATGGCGGGGTTGAAGCGCTCGAATCTGTGGCTGCCGCTGGCGTCAGGGAAGTCGGCTGCGGCAGCATCGTCATCTCGATTGTTCCGCGCGAGGCGATCCTTGATCGTCAGGGACGTTGTATCGAAGCGGCCTGCACCGGTGACGGTCAAGCGCGCGGTTGGCTCCACCGTGATGGTCAGATATGCACCTCCGCCATGCGTGTCGGCGGTGACGTCTGTGGCTAGTGCAAAGATCGGCTCTGGCTCTCGGGCAGACACCTCCGCGAATTCCTCTTGGTTATCGTCGAACTCACGCTCCTGGATACGATGCCGCAAGGAGGCACCGGCGTAGTCGATGCCCACCGCTGCCGTGATCGGCATTCCTTGCACGGTGCTCTGGTATGTCAGTTGTGCCGCACCGCCCCAACCGTCCTGGGCGGTTTTCCCTCTCACGTCTTCGGCAACGTCACGATTGAACTGCTCCACCTGTAAGAAACGCCCGTACCCGTGAGTGGTCAGGGTCAAGCCGGACCCCAGGTCGTACGTGTACTGTCCGTTGACGAACCACAGCTCGGGTTGGAAGCGATCAGGGTGGGTAAACACTGCAGCGCGATCCTGGCGTAGGCGGCTCTCCGGGAGTGGGCCGTTACCGGTCAGATAGTTATTGACGTAGGTCAGAGATACTGTGAGATCGTGCGGACCGCTCAGGTAACCGAGCTTGCCGAAAGTCTG
>JANWXO010000456.1 GCA_025057295.1 Candidatus Binatia bacterium
CGCCTCTGCTTCCTGGGCCTGCACTTGACGCACCTCAGGGTCGAGTGCCTGCATCTGCTGGGAGAGACTGCGGAGGATGCGATGCTCTTGCACCACGACTCCCACAGCCCAGGTGATGCCGAGCAGCGCCACCACTCCAGCCAGCACGAGAGTCAACGGCGACAACCGTTTCTCGCGCCGTGCACGCTTGTCCAGAGGCAAGAGATTAATTTCGAGCGCCCCCTCACCGATCGCCTGTAATGCCGCTCCTACGGCAGGAAGCGCCGCCGGAGAGAGCAGGTCAGCTCCAGCCTGGGAGAAGCGGGATGCCGCAAGGGTTGCAAGGTCTCGCTCGCTTTCTCCTGGAAGCGGTACGCTGTTATTGCTCCCGCAGGTAAAGACCTCTACTTCTGTCGGGGACACACCCGGGAGAGAGCGGGCTATCCCCTGCGCAAGCAGGTCTGTCAAGCCGTCAAGGTTTTGGGCTTGCGCCGAGGGGAACAGAAAGCTCGCGGCCAAGTGGTTGTTGTCCACAACACAGCACTCGACCTGACCGTCCTCAGCGGCGACGAGGACACGCGGCCCGTCCGCTGGCGGCCTGCAGAACGCCAGGATATTCATCAACGCCGAGGTGCTCACCGTCACCACTTGTGGACGAATCTGCGCGTGCATGAGCAGCTCGACATGCTCTTCTACCTCCCGGCGTGGCAGGCCAAAGACGATCACCCCGAGGCGTCGCTCCTCTCCTGCCAGGTCGTAGGTGAGAAAATCATAATAAATATCGTCTTTCGGGAAGGGCAGTAAGCGCTCGACCTCGTAGTCGATAATTTGTCTGAGCGACCCCCGCGCCGTCTCCGGCACGATCACGCGGCTCACACAGGCAGCGTGGCGCGGCAGAGCCAGGACCACCTGATCCGGCACCACATGAATATCCTCGACGAACTGCACCAGCGCCCGCGTCAAGGCCGACGCACGTTCCACCCCTGACGCCGGCAGAGGCACCAGCCGTACGTGCCGGAGACTCACCCGCCAAAAGCGCTTGGCCAGATGGACAAAGGCGGCCCCCTGAGGACCAATAGCGATGCCGAGGCCATCCAAATAATCGATCCGCGTCAGCCGCTGGGCTGTCTTCGCGACATCTACCGCTGTGGCTCTCCGCAACGACTCTACCCCTCCCAGCTCTTGATATCGGCGTTATCGTCGGTCCCTCCTGCAACACCGTCTGCACCGTAGGAGAGCAGCTCGTATGGCTCGCGTTCACCCGGGCTGCGATACACATACGGATTCCCCCACGGGTCGCGCGGCACCTCTTTCTTGAGATAAGGGCCATCCCACCGGTCCACACCCGCAGGGCGTTGGCGCAAGGCTTCCAACCCCTCTTGGGTCGTGGGGTAGCGGCCGACGTCCAAACGGAAGGTATCCAGCGCCGTTCCCAGCATCTCGATCTGTGCCCGCGCCGTTTTCACTTTGGCCTTCTCTTCCTGCCGGATGAAGCGAGGCACGACCAACGAGGCCAAGAGACCAATAATGACCATAACAACGAGGAGCTCAATCAAGGTAAACCCCGTGTGGGAGAGTGTCCTTCTCATCGCAACACCGCCTCCTGTCT
>JANWXO010000457.1 GCA_025057295.1 Candidatus Binatia bacterium
GTGACAGAAGCGGCAGTACGCGCTCCTGAGCCGCTGCAGCAACTACCTGCACTAGAACAACAGGCCGCAACAGAAGCGGTGTCTGTCGAGCCGCCACGCCCGTCGCGGGTGCTCGGGCGTATCGATCTCCACAAAATGGCAGAAGCAAAGCCGCGACCGGAGCTGCGGCTGAAGCCCTCCCCGGCTGCTCCTGCCCCACACCCGCACGCGGCGACAGCGTTACGCGAACCGTCCCGAGAGCCAGCCATTGGGAGTGTGGTGGAAGCCCCGAGCCCCGCTGGCAAGCGGCCCAAGAAGCGCAAGGTGATTCGCAAACCAGACCTGCTCGAGATCCAAGAAAAAGAGCAGCGCCTGCCGAAAGCTGTCAAGAAGAAACGAGCCTTGCCTGGGAAGGAGCAGAAGCAGACGGAGATTACCGTCCCGCGTGCGAGCAAACGAGTCATCCGTATCTCGGAGGTCATCACGGTGGGCGAGCTTGCGCACCAAATGGGCGTTAAAGCCGGCGAAGTGATCAAGAAGCTGATGGATCTGGGAATCATGGCAACGATCAACCAGACCCTGGATGCCGATACTGCTGCTCTGGTAGCGGCGGACTTCGAGTACACGGTGGAAAATGTCGCCTTCGATGTGGACGCGGTGCTCGAAGCCGGGCACGAGGCACAGAACGGCGAAGACAAGCTCGAGCCACGGCCGCCAGTGGTCACGATCATGGGGCATGTGGACCATGGCAAAACGTCGCTGCTCGATGCGATTCGCAAAACGAACGTCACTGCCCAAGAACATGGCGGCATTACGCAGCATATCGGCGCCTACAGCGTGCAGGTCGACGGACGCAGTGTGACCTTTCTCGATACCCCTGGGCATGAGGCATTTACGGCGATGCGTGCTCGGGGGGCCAAGGTCACTGATATTGTCACGCTCGTGGTTGCTGCCGATGACGGGGTGATGCCGCAAACGATCGAGGCGATCAATCATGCCCGTGCTGCCGGAGTCCCGGTGATTGTCGCCGTCAACAAAATCGACAAGCCCAATGCTGACCCGGAGCGAGTCAAACGGGAGTTGATGAATTACGGGTTGGTGTCTGAGGAGTTCGGTGGGGATACGATTTTTGCCCCTGTCTCTGCGAAGACCGGGGAGGGCATTCCGCACCTCTTAGAGATGATCCTGCTGCAGGCCGATGTGATGGAGCTGCGGGCGCATCCGAATAAACTTGCCCGGGGCACGATCGTGGAGGCCAAACTCGATCGTGGTCGCGGTCCTGTCGCCACCGTGCTGGTGCAGGAGGGGCAGCTCAAAGTTGGTGACGCCTTTGTCTGCGGAACGCAATATGGCCGCGTGCGGGCGATGATCGATAGCTGGGGGAATAAGGTGGAGAAGGCGTTCCCCTCCATGCCAGTAGAGATTCTCGGACTGACGGGGGTGCCTGAGGCTGGTGACATCTTTGTCGCGGTGAGCGATGAGGCCAAAGCCCGTCAGGTGGCCGAATATCGCCGTGCCAAGCGGCGCGAGGCGGAACTGGCCCAGGCGGCGGCCGATGCGCTGCGGCAGCAGCTCCAGAGCCTGGTGGCGCGCGAGGAGGC
>JANWXO010000458.1 GCA_025057295.1 Candidatus Binatia bacterium
CGATGAGGACGAGCGTCGGCCACGCACGCACACCGTACTGGCGCCAGATGCGAAACTCTCGATCATTCACGACCGGGTGTTCGATTTCATAACGCAAGATCGCCTGACGAATGTTGTCAGACTCTCTCTCGTTCGGAAATTTAGCTGAGTGCACGCCGATCACCACCAGTTGGTTGGCGTATTTCGTCTCGAGCCGCTTCAGATCGGGAAGAATGTGCATGCAGTTGATGCAACAGTACGTCCAGAAGTCTAACAACACCACCTTGCCCCGCAGTTCGGCAAGGGTGAGCGGACGATCAGTATTGAGCCATGTCAGCCCCTCTATGAATTCCGGGGCACGAATTCGTTCGCGGGTCATAGCCTCTCCTTTCCGCAGCGCTTCTGCTTCGCGTCGAGCCGCTTCCCAGAGGCCACTGCGCCAGAGAAACAGCACACCGGCGACAGCAATGACCACCGCTGGAAGCAACTGCACCGCAACGCGGCGCCACTCACCGCGGCCCACAGGCATGGAAGCTGGAGGGAGATCAGCGGTCATACGTCTCAACCACTGAGATCCACGCCAGCCAGAAAAGCCAGCAGTGTGTGGGTGAACAGCTCAGGCTTCTCCAACGGAATCACGTGACCACAGTCTGGAATCAGCAATAAGCGTGCGCGCGGGAGCGCCCGCTGCATCCGTACCGAGCCACCGGGTGGCGTGAGTGCATCCTCCAGTCCCTGCAAGATGAGGGTCGGAACCTGAATACGCTCGAGCTCGGCAGTCCAGTTGTACGAACCAATCGCACGCGCAGCAGCGGCATAGGCGCGGGGATCATTGGCCGCCGTGCGTGCCGCCATATCCCGCACCACTTCGGGATGGTTTTGCACGAAACGGGGGGCGAAAATGCGTTCAGCAAAACTGGCATTCGCCGCGAACCCGCGCTGTTCGATGACCGCTGCCATTTTTTCCCACGCCGCTCGTGCCTGTGCGCCGACCTCGCTCGAGGTACTGATGAGGGTCAGCGACCGCACCCGCTCAGGGTAATCCAAGGCCAACCGCTGTGCGATGACCCCTCCCATGGAAATGCCCACCACATGAACCGCAGGCAGCTGCAAGGCGCGCAGCAAATTGGCTAAGTCGCACGCAAAAAGTTGGGGAGAATAGGGACCGGGGGGTTTATCGGAGTGACCAAAGCCGCGGACGTCAAACCGGAGCGTGCGGTGATAGCGCGACAGTGCAGGCACGAAAGCGTCCCAATCGCTCAGGCTACCACCGAGACCATGAATCAACACCAGGTCCGTCCCTTGCCCTTCCTGCAGGTAGTGACACCGAAACCCATCGAGCACGATCTCCATCTTTCCCTCCCGGAGGAGAGCCTAGCGGATTCGTACTAGACTGCCAAGAGAAAGAAGAGACAAGGCAGAGGGGCCACAATAGAGCCCCTGTACCCTTCTACGAGCGGACAGCAACAGCGTTAGAGGATGTTCCGTTGGGATTTCTTTTCCGGGAGAGCAGGAACGCTCCTCAAGGAGCGGTGGGCGTGTTTCCAAGCGCACAAGGCCTGGCGCACCGACTCGGCA
>JANWXO010000459.1 GCA_025057295.1 Candidatus Binatia bacterium
GAGGTCGACCGGTGTGGCGATCACGACTGTGTCGCATGGGGCTGCCGCGATCGTGGCGGCGAGGTCCTGGAGTTGAGCGGCGGAGTAGCCCATGGCAGGAAGCGCATGGGCGATCCACGGATAGTCGCGAAAGATTTGCGCCAAACTGCCGCGTGCAAAGGGCCGCGGGTCGACAAGTGCTGCTGCGCCATACCGCTGGGCGGCGATCACGCCGGAGCCATAGCTCATTTCCCCGTGGGTCAACGTCGGTCCGTCTTCGATCACCAGCACACGCTTGCCGCGGATGCAGTCTGGCCGGTCTACCGACACCGCCGAACGGGCCTGCAGCACGGTGGCGGTGGGATTGATCTGCGCAATGTTGCGCATGACCTCTTGCACCCCGGCGACCGGGGCGGAATCGAGCTTATTGACGATGAGCACCTGGGCGCGGCGCAGGTTGGTCTCACCGGGATGGTAGAGCAGCTCATGCCCGGCTCGGTGTGGATCGAGCAGCACGATCTCCAAATCTGAGCGGAAAAACGGCCAGTCGTTGTTCCCTCCGTCCCACAGAATGACCTCGGCCTCTTGTTCCACTGCCCGCAGAATCCGTTCGTAGTCGACACCGGCGTAGACCACCACTCCGGCACGTAGGTGGTGTTCGTATTCCTCTCGTTCCTCGATCGTGCAGGCATACCGGTCACAGTCTTCCAGCGTGGCGAACCGCTGCACGGCTTGATTGGCGAGGTCCCCGTAGGGCATGGGATGCCGTACGACCGCGGGTTGCACCCCGCGTTGGCGCAGCAGCGTAGCGAGCCGATGGACCACCATGCTTTTCCCGCACCCCGTGCGGACCGCGCATACCGAGAGCACCGGCCGCGTGGCGGTGAGGAGGCTGTGTGCCGGTCCGAGCAGACGGAAGTCCGCGCCGCACGCCAACACGCGCGAGGCGAGGTGCATAACGGTGAGATGGGCGACGTCGCTGTACGCAAAGACGACCTGATCGATGCGCTCGCGGCGAATCAGGTCTTCGAGCTGGTCCTCCGGGTAAATCGGAATGCCGTGTGGATAGGCAGCCCCGCTCAACACGGGCGGGTACAGCCGGTTGGCGATGCCAGGGATTTGCGCGGCGGTAAAGGCGACTACCTCGTACTGCGGGTTGTCGCGAAAGTAGGTATTAAACGTGTGGAAATCCCGTCCGGCCGCCCCCATGATGAGGACTCGCTCGACCGCCATGCCGCGCTCCTTCGGTGCATGAATTTCAAGCCTCCTTCGCAAGGGCAGTGCCGGCTGTATAAAGGGGCAGAAGCGTTGCGCGCTCTGCTCCGGAGAGGAGTGCCGGCTTTGCAAAGATGAGAAAAAACGGTGACCCGATGTCGCAAAAATAAGAAAACCCGTACCGTTCTCCTGGCCCGCAGACGCTTGCCCCGTGAAACAAATGGAATGGCAAGCCGCTTGCAAGCCTGTAGAGGACAGCAACACCAGGAGGCGCAGTATGCGAGCACTCAGCCCGTGGCGACCGATGCGCGAGGTAGAGGCGATCCAGCGGCATATCGATGACCTCTTTGA
>JANWXO010000045.1 GCA_025057295.1 Candidatus Binatia bacterium
GTTTGTGGGGTCGCATCGACCGTCAGACGTGTCCGTGCCATCGGAGCAATCGCGTTGGCCGTCACCCCGTATTTTTGCATCTCCGCGTCCACGATGATGGCCATAGTTGCAACGGCAGCTTTGGCCGGACCGTAGTTCGATTGTCCGGCGTTGCCGAGGAGGCCGGCATCGGAGGAGGTGTTGATAATGCGGCCGTTGAGGACGTTGCCGAGTTTGTGCTGCTCGCGCCAGTATTCGCACGCATGGCGGGTACAGTTAAAAGTGCCTTTCAGATGCACATTGATCACGGCATCCCATTCTTCTTCCGTCATGTTGAAGATCATACGGTCCCGGAGAATGCCCGCGTTATTGACGAGAATGTTTAATTTGCCAAAGGTGTCGAGCGCACATTCGATGATGCGCTTGGCAGCCTTGAAATCGGCTACGCTCTCGTAGTTGGCAACCGCCTCCCCACCAGCAGCTTTGATTTCGTCGACTACCAGCTGAGCAGGGCGCGTATCGGCACCGGTGCCGTCAAAATGTCCGCCCAGGTCGTTGACCACAACTTTCGCTCCGTGTTTGGCCAACAGCAGTGCCTCTTCGCGCCCGATGCCACGCCCGGCGCCAGTGACGATTGCGACCTTCCCGTCCAGTAACATGGCTATGTCTCCTTACTCGAAACCCAGGGATTGTGAGCCCCTCTTCTCTGCCTGAGAAACTCGCATTTGTCAAGGAGAAAGCGGGTGAAACACCCCCAGCCCGCCGCGCCAGCAGTCCTGTCACAGAGCAGCTGGTGGAGGGAGCGATGGGCATTGTTTGGGGCAAGGGCTGCAGGGGATGCTCTCGGCAGGGGGGAGGAGGTTTTCCCCCCTGGGGCTCGGCCACTCTTGAGCGCCGGACGCGTTTACACGTCGTAATAGAGGGCGAATTCGTAGGGATGGGGACGCAAGCGGAGCGGATCGACCTCTTTGGCGCGTTTGTATTCGATCCAGGTTTGGATAACGTCTTCGGTAAAGACGTCGCCTTTGAGCAGAAAAGCGTGGTCCTTTTCCAGCGCTTTGAGGGCTTCGTCGAGCGATCCCGGCACGGAAGGCACGTGGGCCAGTTCTTCTGGCGTGAGGGCGTAGATGTCTTTATCGAGAGGATCGCCGGGGTGAAGCTTACGTTCGATGCCGTCAAGGCCGGCCATGAGCATGGCGGAGAACGCCAGGTAGCCGTTGCAGGAAGGATCGGGGAAGCGCACCTCTATGCGTTTGGCCTTTGGACTTGGGGAGTACATGGGGATGCGGACAGCGGCCGAGCGGTTGCGCGAGGAATAGGCAAGGTTCACAGGCGCTTCGAAACCTGGCACCAGGCGTCGGTAGGAATTGGCTGTTGGGGCCACAAAGGCGCACAGCGCCGGCGCGTGCGTGAGAATGCCGGCGATGTAATGCATAGCCAGGTCGCTTAAGCCGCCATAGCCGTCTCCGGCGAATAACGGCTTCTCTCCTTTCCACAGCGACTGGTGCGTATGCATGCCAGAGCCGTTGTCGCCGAAAATCGGCTTGGGCATAAAGGTGGCCGTTTTGCCGTGGCGCTTTGCTACGTTTTTCACGATGTATTTATACCACTGCAGAGCGTCCGCCATTTTGACTAACGGCAGGAAGCGCATATCGATTTCCGCTTGTCCAGCGGTAGCCACTTCGTGGTGGTGCTTTTCCACCCGGATCCCCACCTTTTCCATCAGCTGGACCATTTCGGTACGGATATCCTGCTGAGAATCGATCGGCGGAACCGGGAAGTAGCCTTCTTTATAGCGGGGTTTGTAGCCGAGGTTGGGCCGCTCCTCTCTGCCGGAGTTCCACACCCCCTCGATAGAATCGACGTGATAGTACCCTTCGTGTTGGTTTTGGTCGAAGCGGATATCATCGAAGATGAAGAATTCCGGCTCTGGGCCAAAATAGGCAACATCAGCGATACCGGTAGATTTCAAATATGCTTCGGCTTTGCGGGCAATGTTGCGTGGATCGCGTGTGTAATCCTCTTTCGTGACGGGGTCAACAATGTTGCACAACAGGCTGAGTGTGGGGGCGGCGTAAAAGGGATCCATGGTCGCAGTAGTTGGGTCGGGGATCACCAACATATCCGAGGCATTGATCGGCTGCCAGCCACGGATCGAGGATCCGTCGAACCCTAACCCTTCCTCGAAAATCGATTCGTCGTACTCGCTCAGCGGAATGGTGAAGTGTTGCCACGTGCCGAGCAAGTCCATGAATTTGAGATCGATGACCTCAGCATGCTGTTCCCGCGCAAAGCGCACGGCGTCTTTGGGGGTCATAAGGTACTCTCCTCCTTCACTCAAACACTAAGATGCGACTCTCGATGCAGCGCTGAGACTTACACTGCGTCTTCGCCTCGTTCACCGGTGCGAATACGCACGACTTCGTCTACCGAAGTCACGAAGATTTTGCCGTCGCCGATGCGGCCGGTGCGAGCCGCTTTTTCGATGGTCTCGACGACTTTGGCGACCATGTCTTCACTGACGATAATTTAGAGTTTGACCTTCGGTAAGAAGTCGACAACGTACTCTGCCCCGCGGTATAACTCCGTGTGCCCTTTCTGACGGCCGAACCCTTTGACTTCGCTGACCGTCAGACCACGCACCCCGATCGCGTTTAAGCTCTCTTTGACTTCGTCGAGCTTAAAGGGCTTAATAACAGCCTCGACTTTTTTCATGCCTTTCATAGAGACGAACCTCCCAGGCCTCTCTAGAGCAAAAGCTTTGCGTTGTAAAGCGGATGAGCGCGGGTAGCGTCACGTTCGTGCGTCCGGCCGTTTCTTTGCTCCCCAGACAACAGTCAACGGGGTATATAGAGCAGAGCAAGACCAATGCCAGCGGCACTGGAGAAAAATCCCCTCATTTCCTTGCGTTTTCAGAACCGGCGGCGCTTCTGTTTGCCTAGTTTGCGAGCACCGCCGCCTTTTCAGGCAGCACCTCGGTTATTTGCCGAGGCTGAATTTCGGCTCTTGTCCTCGCCAGAGACGGGCGAGGTTCTCATGGTGGCGCAGGATGACCACCCCGGCGATAACGAACCCAGCGATGACATGGAGGTGAGGGTAGGCCAGTGCGAGCAGGAGGAAGGGAGTGACTGCTGCTGCCACGACCGAGGCCAGCGAGACAATCCGGCTCATGGCAAAAGTCACCACGAAAAAGAGGAGGGCAAACAGGATGGCCACCGGGGCGAGACCGAGGAACACACCCAGGCCAGTGGCCACCCCCTTCCCTCCGGAGAAGCGGAGGAAGGGGGAACAAATATGTCCAAACAGGGCCGCACCGGCGGTACAGACCAGGGTGATATCGCCGAGGGCGAGCAAGCGGACGAGCAAGACCGGGAGAAACCCTTTGGCTATATCCCCGAGGAGCGTCAACAAGCCAGCTGTCTTGCCCACGCTGCGGGCCACATTGGTCGCGCCGATGTTGCCGCTGCCTACTTGACGCACCTCTATCCCTCGCCGTCGTGCGATCAGCACCCCAGTCGGGATAGAGCCGCACAGGTAGGCCAACACAATGGCGCAGAAGAACCAGAAGGGGTGAGACGCGTCCATAACACTACGGGAGAACAGTCAGCTCCTCCTAGCTCCGGCGAAAAGAAATGGTCGGGGTGACTGGATTCGAACCAGCGACCCCACGGTCCCGAACCGTGTGCTCTACCAGGCTGAGCCACACCCCGACACGATCCACAAACAGCAGACGCGTCTGTGTGTTCCTAATAACCCTGTGGTCACAGGGAATCAAGGGCCACACTGTCATCGGGCAGATATGACTCCTGCGTTGCCCAATGCTCGCAGAAAAGGAGCGAGGGGTGAGGAGCATCGCTCTCACTCGGCGGAGAGTGGCGGGCTTGCCGGTTGGCTCTCCTGGGTGGGGGCTGGAGGTGGGGGCGCGCTAGATTCTGGACCCGGCGTCGCCGCTGAAGGAGCAGGAGACTCTGCCGGTGCTGCTGTTGCATCTGCGGCCGTGCTGGGGTGTGGTGAGGGTGGCTGTCCTTCCTGGGGGCGCTCAGGGTTGGCGGCAGGTTGCTCCTGAGGGTTGGTTCCTGCGGCGGGCGCTGACAGAGGAGCTGAGCTCTCGAGCGCTTGGAAGCGCCGCTCCAGGTCGGCGAATTTGTCCGTCATGCGCTCAAGCAGCTGGGTGGCCTGCTCGAGCCGTCTCACCACCTGCTCCCGCTCTGCACTGACCCGACGCAGCTCTTCTTCCAGGCGCTGTATGCGTGGGCTCGTTGCCACCACATAGTCCCCTCCTCCCGTGGAAAAGAAAGAAAAGGTCCCCAATGCACCGAGTATCACTCCTACCAACAGTCCGAGAAGAAAACGCACCGTTTGACCTCTTTCGCGTTAGAGCTCGCAGGAGAGCACGTCTCCCACACGCGAGAACCCTGCGTGGGCGAGGAACAGGCCCGTCTCCTGCTCTCCCTGATCAGGGGTACAGACGAGCAACGTACGACAGCCCCGCTTGCGCGCGCGCGCTTTGGCGAAGGCGAGCAGTTGCTGTCCAATGTGACAGGGATCGACCGCGGACACAACCAGATCGAGCAGCGCCTGCCAGCCGTGTTGTTTGAGAGCAGGGATATAGCAGACTAAGACCATACCGCGCACCGCTCCCGCTTGCTCTGCGACGTAGAAATCGTGACGCAAGTCGCTCGCCATGCGGCGCCAGTGACGAACCTGTGTTTTTGTCGGCTGCTTGTGTTGGGCAGCAGGCAGGAGCGCGAGGAGCGCAGGGAAATCTGTCCGTTTGCCACGCCGGATTTTGATCCTCCCATCAGCCATGGAGTCGCTCTATCTAGCATAAACTTGGGCGTTCAGGAACCCATTGCCACTGAACGGGCTCCGGGATAGGGTGCTCGCGTGACACAGGGTACAAGCTTTGCCTGCTGCTCCTTTATGTCTTCCCATACGCTCACTGTGACTATTGATCGGCTTGCCTATGGAGGAGCGGGGATCGGACGAGTGCACGGCAAGGTCCTCTTTGTTCCAGGCACCGTGCCGGGCGATGAGGTGGAGGTGAGCGTCACTGAGGAGAAGCGGAGGTTTGCCGTGGCACGGCTGCTGGCCGTGCGGCGGCCTTCACCCGTGCGGCGTCTCCCACCCTGTCCCTACGTCCCGCGCTGTGGGGGGTGCTGTTGGCAACAGGTTGAGTATGCCACCCAACTTGCAGCCAAAGAGGCCGTGGTGCGCGAACAGATGCGACGGATCGGTGGGATTGCAGACCCGCCAGTTCTGCCCATTCTTGCTGCTCCGCACGAGTGGCAGTACCGGCACCGTATTCGCTTGCGTGCGACCGCACTGCACCGTCTCGGGTTCTCCGCAGCTCGTTCTCACGAGGTTGTCGAGATTGAGTCGTGCCTCATCGCTGATGCACGGCTCACCGCACGGTTGTCCGATGCGCGTGCCTGGTACGCCGGGCTGCAGACGAGGGTCCGCTGGATTGAGCTCGTCGCGGGTGACGCACGACACCGACGAGGGGCGGCGGAGGTGGTGTTTCTCGGCGGCTGCGACGGGGCGTTCCAGGCGGCGGACGACCAGAGCTGTGCACGCTTCCTCGATACCCACCCGTCTGTACGCGGTGTAGCGCTCTGTGGGCAGGGCTGGCGGCGGTCTTGGGGCGACTGCCGCGTGGGATTGGATTTGCAGGAAGACGGATTGTGGCTCGACGTCGGTCCGGGGGTCTTTACGCAAGTGAACCCGGCGGGCAATCGCGTGCTCATCGCGACTCTACTGCGCCTCGCGTCCTTCCGTCCAGAACAGGAAGTGATCGAATTGTACTGTGGTGTGGGAAATTTGAGCCTCCCCATTGCCCGCTGCGTGCGGCGGGTGATCGGGGTCGAGCGGGATCAGAGAGCGGTTGATGACGCGCGGGGCAATGCGGCGCGAGCTGGTCTGACGAACACGCGCTTTCTCTGTGCCTCGGCCCGTGCGGCGGTGCAACGGCTCCTCCAGGCACGCGCGTGCTTCGATGTGGTCGTCCTCGATCCCCCGCGTGCCGGTGCCGTCGAGGTCATCGACCTGTTGCCACGTCTGGGTGCACGCACGATCGTGTACGTGTCGTGTGATCCTGCGACACTCGCGCGCGACGTGCGTTCCCTCTGCTGTGCTGGCTACCAGCTGCACGCCCTCCAGCCGCTCGATCTGTTTCCCCAAACCTATCACGTCGAGACGATTGCGATATTGACTTGCCGAGACTAAGCCCCTATCCTGCCTGCACAAGCTCTGTGAGACGAAGTGTGGTTGCTGGAGATCACGCATGTCTATGACGACACAAGAGAAGTCGAAAAGACCGAAGGTCACCCTCATCCCAGCCAAGGGTGTGTCACAAACCCTCAATTACCTGCTCGAAGACCGGAACGAGCTGGAGTGGCTGGTTGCGATCGGGCGGAACAAAAAGGGGGAAATCTTTTTCTACGATACTGGTGGGGATATTATTGAAGACCTCGGCACCCTTGAATACCTGAAGCAGCGTCTCACTCGCGCTCACTTCGGCGACGAGTGGGAGTAAGAGCTCTCTCTACACCGTAGCCGTTGGTCAGGCATCATCTTCGTCGGTCGGTTGGTGAGCAATAACCTGCTCTCCCTGGATCGTCAGGGGAACGCGGGCCAGTACCTTTCCGCACGGTGGGCCAAAGATGCATTCCCCTGTTGCGGGTTCATACGCCGCACCATGAGTAGCGCACAAAATATAGCGACCGTCTTCGGTGAGGAACTGGTTGTCGATCCAATCCATCGTCATCGGGACATGCCGACAGCGGTTGACGTAGGCAAACAGCTGACCGTCGTAATTGACCATAAAGCACTCGATTTCTCGCCCGTTGACGAGCAGCACAAATTTCTTCGTCTGTCCTGGCTGGAGTTCGTGCACATGCGCGACAACTGTACCCGTCTCGTGGGGCACCGAGTCCTCCTCTCTGGATGTGGGGTGTTGTCCTTCTTTGTACCAACAGATGGGAGAGGAATCTAGCTACCGGCTGGTGGTGTGTGGCCGGTTGATGGTCCTCATGACTACGTCTCTCTGCTCTTTCGTTGGTTGCGTCCTGCTTGCCTGTTTCTGGCCTGAGCGCGTAGCCGCGCAGCAGGACATCCCGGTGCCTCCGTTGGAAACCGGGGTCCTCCTGACCCTCCATCCTCTTTTCGTACATTTTGCCATTGCGCTCACCATCTTTGGACTGTTCCTCGATTGTGCTGGCAGTCTGCGCCGCCACGTATTATGGCAGCAGGCTGGACGTGGAAGCTTTCTGGTCGGCGTCGCAGCGATGGGCGGGGCAGTGGTAAGTGGGTGGGTCGAAACGCAGTTGCCGAGACCCGCAAGTGCGTTCGACGCGCATATCGAGGCAGTCCTCTTTTATCACGAGTATCTGGGGTATGCCCTGTTTGGATTTTTCCTCATCTTGGCAATCGCGCGGCTCCAGTTGCATGACCGGTTGCCCGTGCTCTTTCTGGTCCTTGCTTGCGTGGGAGTTATTGGGTTGACTGTACAGGGGTATCTGGGGGGGGAGCTGGTGTATCGCTATGGAGCAGGGGTGCGTGCTGTGTACATCCTCAGCGAAACAGTAGCGAAAGGCGAAGAGCACAAAAAAGCCCCAGAGTGAGCCTCCGGGGCGGTGAATGGGCGAGGAAGAGCTTTTATCCTGCAGACTCTTCGGCTTTGAAGCCGACCTTGCTATGGGTGCCGTCACAGAACGGCTTGTTCGCAGACTGCCCACAGCGGCACAGATAGATCGGGTCTCCTTGGGTTTGGTAGGCAACCCGTTTCTGATCGGTGACTTTTGCCCCTCCAGTGACCTCGTACGGGCCATTTTTCAGCGCACGGATGGTTACTTCTGCCATACCTGACCTCCTTTCACAAAAGATGCGCTGCCTGCGAAGCTGCCGCGGGCGAGTATGACACACTGCGTGACGAGGTGCAACGTGCGTCGCGTGCTACACCTCTCCGCTGGGGAGCGATAGGGGCAGCGGCAATGCCGAGGGCAGGGAACATCCCGGTGCCGAGATCGACGACCAGAACCCCAGCCGTCACCGGTGGACCACCCGGCATGCTGGTCACGACCATGATGCCACTTATCCCTTGGGCGACAGTAGCGTAGCCGCCCTGCGTAGACATGGGACCGGTCTAGCCGAAACTAGAGATCGAACAATAAATACGGTGAGGGTTGAGCGGCGCCACGGTGTGGTAGTCGAGGCCGAACCCACGCGTGACTCCTAGTCGAAAGTTTTCCACCGGCACGTCGATCTGTCGGGCGAGGCGTACGCCGATCTCGCGCCCATGCGGGTCTTTGGTATGACTGTAGCTCCCAGGTCTGCCAGCAGGGGGGTGCAATCCGGTCCGGCAAGGGCGTGGGTGAAGTCCATGACACCCATGCCAGTGAACGGTCCGGCCATATCGGGTTGTCCTTTGTGCTTCGCGCGTGGTTAATCGGCTTCGTCCGGCGATTCGTCCGGCCCTGGAGGAGGCAGTGGTTCGCGGGGAAACCCAAACGGTTCCAACGAGAGCGAGGGATGCCCGGTGGTGATGAGCTCGCAGATCAACCGGCCCGTGATCGGGGCTAACACGATGCCGTTGCGGTGGTGTCCGGTGGCAAGGACAAGGTTGTCCACGCCCGGCGCGCGACCGAGGATGGGCCGTCGGGTCGGGGAATACGGTCGTAATCCCGCCCAAAAACGGCGCAACGGCACTTTGCTAATCGCTGGCACGAGCGTGGTCGAACGGTGGATAAACGCTTGCAGCATCTCCAGCGTGACGTCCTTGTTGTACCCCACAAACTCGACGGATGAACCGATAATGACTTCTCCGTCCTTGCGCGGCACGAGGTAGTGCTCGCCCCAGGAGATCACAGAGCGAAGCTGTGGGGCATACACAGCGATCATCTGCCCCTTGGCTGGCTCGACCGGTATCGTGAGACCAAAGAGTGCTCCCACCTGACGCGACCACGCACCGGCGGCGATGACAACCGTGCCCACTCCCACCCACTCGTCTCCGATGCGCACCTCTGTCACTCTCCCGTGGCTGAGACGCGCTTCGTTGACAGTCGTGCCGGCGAGCACGGTCACACCACGCTGCACGGCTGCCCGTGCCCATGCCTCGGCGAGTTTGCCGTTATGCAGGTGGTGGTCACCTGGGAAGTGCACCGCGCCACGTACGTCAGGCGCCAGCGACGGCTCGAGGCGACGGACCTCTTCTGCCGTCAGCCAGCTGGCCGCATGTCCCTGTTCCTGGCGCAATTCGTATAGCTTGCGGTATTTCTTCTCGTCTTCGTCGGTGCGAATCAGGTCCAAGACACCAGCTGTCTGATATTCGATGTCGATGCCAGTGCGCTCTTCTAATTCGCGCACGAACGCTGGGTACAGCTCCTGGCTGGCCCGTTTCAGCTGGTACATCGGACCACGTTTGGAACGACCACTGGCGACCGCGAGGATCCCAGCGGCTGCGGCTGACGCTTCCTGGCCTGGCTGGCCCTTCTCGACGAGGAAGGTGCGTTGACGCTGCCCGGCGAGCGCGTAGGCAATCGATACACCAATGACTCCGCCACCGATGACGACGACGTCTGCTGTGGTTGCCATGGTTCGCTATTGTAGCGGGGGAACAGGGAAAGAAAAGAGCAAGGGGAAGCTGGGCTGACACTCGCCAGGCAAAAACGGCTGACGGAGGCCAGGAGCGGTTTCTCTCTCGCCTCGGTCAACCGCTGGCTGTTGGAGGAAAAGCTGGCACTCGCCCGCCGAGCCAGATGCCCAGGTCGGCTGCGGCAAAGCGCAGACCCACGTAGAAGGTACCGAAGAGGCCATAGACCGCACTGGCTTCGTCGAAACGCATTTCGTAGACGAGTTTTTTGAATACCAGGGGGTCATCGGCGAACAGGTCGACCCCCCACTCCCAATCGTCGAAGCCGATGGAACCGGAAATAATCTGCGTGACTTGGCCAGCATAGCGTCGCCCGATGAGACCGTGGGCACTCATCATTGTCTGGCGTTCCGTGATCGGAACCTGGTACCAGTTCTTCATCTCCCCGCGTTTCTTGTCCATCGGGTAAAAACAGAGGTAGCGGCGGGGTGGGATCTGCGGCCACAGCCGCCCGGCCATGGCCTGCCGCTGTCGCGCCAGCTCCGCCTCGACCGCGTGGACCCACTCTGCCGTATCGGGCTGGAGACCTCTGGCGCGTAAGGCGGTGTACAGTCGCACGGTGGCCTCGTATAAGCCCAGTTCCACGACAGAGAGATAAGAAGCGGTCGGCTCGAGGAAGTCAGCCAAACGTGTCGCCGCGAGGCGCATCTCTGCAGCGTTGAGATCGTCAAAAGAGCGGCGGAAATGGAGGATGAGCAGATCTCCTTTGTGACCGAGCAACGAGAAGAGGGCGGTCTGTCCACTGCCATCCTGCTCCATTGCGGTCAGCACGGTGGTTGCCTCTGCGACAGCAGCCTGTCGTTCGGCCGCAGCCAGCGTCTTCCAGGCCGGCCAGCGCACCCGAAACATTTGGTGAAGAACCGCAGCCCCTTCCAGAGTTAAAGGGACTGGTGGCAGAGTGTCCGCTATCGCGTGCGAGCGTTCATCGCGTTTGTCGTTTTCCATGGCCCATGGTTCCTTTCTGCCCGATCGAATAGGACCATCAAGCGGCTCGTCCTTCTCTTAGAGTGGAAGAGTACCCTGTCTGTATCCTGATCGGCGTCGCAGTGAAAGCCCGCCGGACCAGAGTCGTAACGAGAACGGGTCAGACGACGGTTCTCACGTGCGCACGTCGGCCAGCAGCCAGATCCCGATGACGATGAAGCCAATGCCAGCAGCGAGCTTGAGCACGTTGGGAGAGACCCAGCGCGCGAGCTGTTCGCCGCCCAGGACGGCGATGAGGCTGGAACAGACTAAGGCAGCAGAGGAAGCGACGAACACGCCGAGCCGACTGAGGCTGCGATCGGTGGCAAAAAGCAGCGTCGCCACCTGGGTTTTATCGCCTAGCTCGGCGAGAAAAATACTGACAAAGACAACCAGGATCCCTTTCATAGCTACTCCTCTGCTATGGAGGACACTTGGGGCGAAGAGGTGCAGTCTGTGTGCAAGCTATGGCACCGGCTCGTTACAGGCGGCTCAGCACCCCTCCGTCGACCCAGATCACCTGGCCGGTGAGGAATGCAGAGGCATCCGCAGCCAGGTAGACAACGGCATCGCTAATCTCGCGCGGCTGAGCGAGGCGCTTGGATGGCAGATAGCGCACCAGCTGCTGGTACAAGGAGTCGTTCCCGATGAGGTCCATCCCTTCGGTCCACCCAGCGCCGATGGCATTGACCGTGATCCCCGCACGTGCCCACTCCAAGGCCAGAGCGCGTGTCAGGTTCAGCACCCCTGCCTGAGCAGCACAGTAGGCACTCCCGTGTGCCATCCCGCGTTCTGCCAATAGAGAAACGACGTTGATGATGCGGCCCTTGCCGCGCGTCAGCATCGGTGTAGAGGCCGCTCGGCAGGCGAGGTAGACACCCGTCAGATTCACTTCCAACACGCGCTGCCATTCCGCCGGGGTGATCTCTAAGAGCGGCTTGGCAAACGGAAGGTCGTGCGCATTGACGAGGATCTCCAACGATCCCAACGTGGCACCCGTACGCTCGATGAGCGCCGCCACGGCTTGCTCACTCGTCGTGTCGAGCGTGTGGGCGAAGGTGTGGCATCCCAAGGCGCGGATTGCTTGGGCACAGGCGTGCGCCGCTGCTTCCTCTCGGGGGGTGGGGAGGGCGGTGGCAACCGCAACCTGCGCTCCGGCTTCTGCCAGGGCGAGTGCCGCTGCCTGTCCCAGCGGGTTTGCCATGCCGATGACAAGCGCGACTTTGTCGCGAAGAGAAAATGCCTCCACACCCATCATCCAGCTCCTTCCGGTAACGGGAGAATCGGAGCAAAACCTGTCGGAACCTGACCGCCGGCCAACCCCCCGCCTTCCAGCGCGATCACCGCGCCGTTCATGTAACTGGAGAGATCTGAGGCGAGGAAGACGCAGAGCGGGCCCAGCTCTTCGTCTTTTCCCGGCCGTCCAACAGGAATAAATTTCCCCCCTTGCCAAAATTGGAGCAAGGCAGGATCGTCGTGCGGGAAGATCCCTGGCAGGATGAGGTTGGCCTGGATGTTCTTGTCGGCGTAATTCAACGCAAGGGCACGGGTGAAATTGATCAATCCGGCCTTGGCCGTGGTGTACATGTAGTTATGGCGCATCGCCCGCACGCCGAGGCCGGAGGTGATGTTGATGATCTTGCCGCCCCCCTGACGCAGCATATGGGGAAGAACAGCGCGGCAACAGTAAAACGCTCCGGTGAGATTCACATCGATGCCCATGCGCCATTGGGCATCGGTGATAGCTTCGAGGGGTTTGTTCCAGCCCGAGGTTGCTCCCCCGGCGTTGTTGACCAGAATGTCGATCCGGCCAAACTCAGCAATGGTCGCTCCGACCATTGCCGTGACGGCAGCCGAGTCGGTGACATCTGTGGCGATCGCGAGACACCGGCGCCCACGTGCTCGCACCAGCGCAGCGGTTTCCTCGATCTGCGCCTGCGTGCGTGCCGCCGCTACCACGTCTGCCCCGGCTTCAGCCAGCGCTAATGCCATGGCGCGCCCTAAACCCCGTCCTGCACCGGTCATAATAGCGACCTTGCCGCCGAGCTGCAGTTTCTCCAGGACACCCATATGCTTCCCTTTCGCCGTATGGCAGGAAATGACCGAAATGGTCTCCTGTTGCAAGCCCCGTGGGTGGAGATGGGCTCTAGCGGGGAGGAAAGAACCGAGGGAAAATAGCTCCGATGGTGGGAGGAGCAGAGGGACAAGATCAGGGGTGGCGGGAATTCATCGCAGGAGACCTGTATCCGGACACCGCCGCTCCCTGGGCAACCGATCCGGCCTTTGCCTTGGTGCTGCGGTTTCCGGGACTGCGCGACAGCGTCGGTGGCCGGGTGGCAGCGGCACTGAGACAGACGATCGGCCTGGTGCGGGCAGTGAGGGGGGTTGAGTTGTTGGCTGTGGTCCAGGCCAACCGGCCCGCGCTGGGACTGTGTCTCGGCTTCGGCATGAATGTCCTGGAGCCGTATGATCTGCTGCAGACGTTCCGCCTCGATCAGGTACACGCTTACGAGTGGATCGGGGAACAGGTGATTGAAGCGGCGCAGGCGCTGCAGGCGCTGCGCGCCGCGGAGCCGTTGTTACCGACGCAGATCCGCCTGCACCACGGCACTATAAGTGATTTGCGCGCGCTCGCCGACGGCTCGATCCATGTGGCCTACGTGGCGAACGTCTTCACCGCCGAAGTGCCGATGGGCGCGGAGACCTTTACGGCGGCGGTGGGAGAGATTCTCCGTGTGTTGGCGAAAGGCGGAATTTTGATCAGTCGTGGCTCTGCGGGAACGCTCGAAGCCGCGCTGCGGCGTGTCGTTCAGCCGTTGTTAGAAACCGCCCTCGTATCGGTGTTCCAAAAAATCTAACCTCCCTCCGTTGCGCTCTTTGCAGTTTCGTGCAGAAAAGGATACAAAGACGGCAGTCTCGCAGGGAGAGAGAGGCACTCATGGGGAATCTGCCACTAGAAGGGCTCAAGGTGGTTGATGCAGCGGTCCTCTTTGCCGCTCCCACCATTGCGCAGAACCTGGGCGACTTCGGCGCAGAGGTGATCAAGGTCGAGCATCCGCGCCTGGGAGATAGCCTCCGCACGTTAGGAGCGGCCAAGGAGGGCGTCCCGCTGTGGTGGAAGATCATTAATCGTAACAAAAAGTGTGTGACGCTCGATCTCAGCACCCCTGAGGGGCAAGAGATTTTCAAACGGCTGATCGCCGATGCCGACATAGTCATAGAGAATTTCCGTCCCGGGACGATGGAACGGTGGGGGCTGGGGTGGGAGGTGCTGCACGCCCTCAATCCGCGCCTGATTATGGTGCGCGTTTCCGGCTTCGGTCAAACAGGGCCGTATAAGGATAAACCCGGGTTCGGCACGCTTGCTGAGGCGATGAGCGGCTTCGCCCATATTACCGGCCAGCCCGATGGACCGCCGACTTTGCCCGGAACCGGTCTGGCGGACGCGATCGCTGGCCAGTTTGGAACCTGGGCCGTCATGATCGCGCTCTACGAGAGAGATCGCAAAAGTGGGCGCGGGCAGATGATCGACCTGAGCGTATTGGAGCCGATTTTCTCCATCCTCGGTGACCAGGCGATTGCCTATGATCAGCTCGGCGTGGTTCAGCAGCGCACCGGCAACCGCGTGCCGTCTATCGGCGCGCCGCGGAATATTTATCGGACCAAGGACGGGAAATGGCTTGCCCTTTCGGCCAATGCCCATGCGATGGCCGGTCGTGTGTTTGCGGCCATCGGCCAGCCTGACCTGCTTCAAGATCCCCGCTTCAAGGATAACCGTGCGCGCATCGCCCATATCGACGAGGTCGATGCCATCGTCGGGGAATGGATCGCGGCGCATACCGCCGAGGAGGCCTTGCGACAATTCGAACAGTACGAGTGCGCCGTCGCTCCCGTGTACGACATCGCCGGCATTTTTGCCGATCCACATTTCCAAGCGCGGGAAACCATCACCACTGTGGACGATCCTGACCTTGGACCCGTGCGGATGCAAAATGTCATTCCAAAATTCTCGCGCACGCCGGGGCAGATCCGCTGGACTGCACCAACCCAGCTGGGACAGCATAACGAGGAGATCTACTGCGGCAAGCTCGGTCTGTCACTTGAGCAGCTGGCGGAGTTGAGGAGGAAGGGAGTCATCTAGGCGACACGTCCCTCGAATCAGAGGCCAGGCGTCACACCTAGCGTATGACAGCCTTTTGCATAAGCGTGCACCTACAGACAAAAATTGTCGAACAACCCAGTGCCTGAAGGAAGCCCGGTAGAGCGTGGTGCCGGGCTGCATCCTTGCTCGGGGCCATGAGCGCCCCGCTTCTGCAACCTCTTATTGGAGTCAACCAATTTGCCTGCGGTCGGAATGGCTGTGCCGCTGTGGTTGGGCCTGCGCTTCGAGAGGAGAGCTAGCTGGCGTTGCTCGCTGTGGGTCTTGCCGTATGCTATAAGGTATCACCCACATGCAGCACGGCACTGCCTACGTCAACAATATCCGTCTTCACTACGTCACCCAGGGAGTGGGGAAGCTGGTGATTCTCCTCCACGGCTTTCCCGAGTTCTGGTACTCCTGGCGTCACCAGATCCCGATCCTGGCGCAGCATTTCCGTGTCGTTGCCCCGGATATGCGGGGCTATAACGACAGTGAGAAACCAAAAGGAGTAGCTTCCTATCGGCTCGATCTCCTGACTGCTGACGTGCTGGGGCTGGTACGCGCGTTTGGTGAGGAGCGGGCGATCATCGTTGGCCACGATTGGGGTGGGGGAGTCGCCTGGGCGTTTGCCGCTCAGTACCCGCAGGCGACCGAGCGCCTCGTCGTCCTCAACTGTCCACATCCGCACGCCTTTCAGAAACACCTGCGGACCAATCTGCGCCAATTGCGACGCAGCTGGTATATCTTCTTCTTCCAGCTCCCCTGGCTGCCAGAATTGGCAGTACGGCTCACTCTGCGCCGCTTTGTGGAGCAGGCGTTCCGCGGCATGGCGATCCGCAAAGAGGCATTCTCTGACGAGGACCTGCAACGGTACGTCGAGGCGTTGCAGAAACCGGGGGCCCTGACCGCGGGGATCAATTACTACCGTGCCGCGTTTCGCGGTTTCCTGCGGCACGGCGCGCGACGGTTTCCGCCAATCACGTGCCCAACCCTGCTGATCTGGGGCGAGGAAGACATCGCCCTTGGGAAAGAACTAACCTACGACATGGAGCCCTATTTCACTCATCGTTTTGCGATCAAGTACATTCCGCAGTGCAGTCACTGGGTGCAGCAGGAACAGCCCGAACTGGTTACTCAGTACCTGTTGGAGTTCCTGGCGGATCTGGGAGCGTAGATGTCACCCGCCTGCAAAAAAGTCACGCTTGACCAAACGCGAAACGTGGGTCTGCCGCCCGGATGTAGGCCTCCGGTAGTCCCAGCTCTTTACGCACGATGTTCGTCCCTTGCACTAATGCGACGCATTTGTAAAACGCGATGCGCCGCGAGAGCCCCTCGCGGCCAAAACCGCAGTCGGCGGTGATGATCAGCCGCTCTGGGGGGACGTACTCTAACGCCTTGCGGATCAGATTGGCGATCAGGGATGGGGGTTCGACCGTCGTCATGGTGTGGTTAATGACGCCAATGGCGATCTTCTTGTCTGTCTTGTGGTGTTTCAGCAAGGGTAAATCACGTCCCTGGTTGCTGGCGCACTCCAACATGAGCACATCGGCGTTCAGTTGGAGGAGGTAGGGGAGGGAGCGCGCATAACTGGGCCGTTCCCAGTAAAAACTTTGCTGGTTGGGGTTCCCCCAGCAGGTATGTGCCCAGATCTCGGTGTTCACTCCTTCTACTTCACGGTTCAATGCTCTGGTATAGAACTCCAGGTCTTTATCGGTTGCCGGAGGGGTGGCGCAGCAGGCGAAATGATGTGGGGGGTCTTCCACTTGGATCACCGGGCATCCGGCCGCGGCGACTTCTTTGAGCTCTTCG
>JANWXO010000460.1 GCA_025057295.1 Candidatus Binatia bacterium
CTGGGCGATTGGACCGGTACAGGCGTGATGTCGGCAGGAGTGTTCCAGCCGCAGTCCGGCCTGTGGCAACTCGATAGCAATGCCAACGGCGTTCTCGAAGACTGCCAGAGAGATCTCTGTCTCGGTCCCTTCGGACAACCAGAGGATCTGCCGGTGGTGGCGGATTGGACCGGCTCGGGAACGACCAAGATCGGCGTGTTCCATCCCCTGACCGGTACCTGGCAACTCGACCTCAACGGCAACGGCTTGTTCGACGGCTGCACGGTGGACGGCTGTCTCGGGCCGTTCGGGCAGAGTGGCGATCTGCCCTTCGCCGTGCAGTGGTGACGTAGCCCCTCGAAGCTCGCCCTCGACACACGAGCGCGGACAAGTCCTGCTCTGCAGGACGCAGCCCTCTGCCGGGCCGCCTGCTGCACGCGGCCTCCTTCTCTCGTCCCTGGCCGGGACGAGATGTCCTGCCACACAGAGACCGTCCTCCTTTGCTTCCCTTGCGAGAGCAAGAACCGCCTCGGAATTTTCTTCGCTTCTTTCCGCGTGACGGACAGCGTCGAGTCTTGCACGCCGGAGATTTAAGCTTGGCGTCGATCACCCGATACAGGGGACAGAAGCAACCGAATGCCGGGCGCAACACCATCGTGGGAGGAGAGTATGGCAGCACAATAACTAGTTGTGACTAATCCTCGAGAGCAGACGTCTCGATCAGGGCAAACCACGCGAAAGCGTGGGACGCAAAGCCACTGGCCTAAGTCCCAAACGGGATATGGTCGCAGGGTTGCCGGGCGGACACAGCTCTCCCCTGGGGAGCTGTGCGTGACGCACGGCTTTCTCAGGGGATGCACTATGACTAGTCGGGAGAGATTTCAGTACATTGTCTTCGTTTGTATCTGTTGGTTTTTCGCATCCGTTGGCAACTCCTTTGCCGCCGCTGCACAGCTCACACTGAACTGGAGGGATAACTCGACCAACGAAAGCGGCTTCGCGGTCGAGCGCAAGACCGGTACTGCCGGCGCTTTTGCGGAGATCGTCCGTACTGCTGCCAACGTGGTGAGCTACACCGATGCCAATCTCGCGGCGGGGACCACGTACTGTTACCGGGTACGCGCGTTCAACGCAACGCAGCACTCTGCCTATTCCAACGAGTCGTGCGGAACGACCGCTCTGCAGTCGTTTACCCTGACGGTGAACAGGGGGGGGACGGGCAGCGGGACGGTGAGCAGCACGCCGGCAGGGATCAACTGTGGCACGGATTGTTCCGAGGCGTATCCGCAGGGGACGACGGTCACGCTCACTGCCGCCCCTGCTGCCGGCTCTGTCTTCAGCGGCTGGAGCGAGGGGAGTTGCGGCCGGAATACCACCTGTACGGTCAGTATGACCAGTAACCTTACTGTCGCCGCCTCTTTCATAATCCCTCCACGACTGGTCGCCGCGTACAGCTTCGATGAGGGAAGCGGCACCACGGTGACCGACGCGTCGGGCAACAACAACACTGGGACGATTGCTGACGCGACCTGGACGACGCAGGGGAAATTCGG
>JANWXO010000461.1 GCA_025057295.1 Candidatus Binatia bacterium
GGCGTGAAATTCGCCCGCCGCCTGTCGGGCGCGGCTGTGATCGACATCGGCCACGATGAGGTGCGCGCCAGCCTCAGCGAGATAGCGGGCAAGGGCATAGCCGACCTTCCCCAAACCCTGGATGGCGACCGTCCGCCCCCGAAACTCAGCTGTCCCGTACACCTCCTCCAGGCAGGCACGGAGCCCGCAAAACACTCCCCAAGCAGTCATGGGAGAGGGGTCACCGCCACCGCCGTAGACGGTCTCCCGTCCTACCCCGAAGCGGCTCTCTTGGCGTACGTACTCGATGTCTGCCGTGGTTGTTCCCATATCCTCCGTGGGGATGTAACGGCCGGCTAACGATTCGATCGCCCGCCCGAGAGCGCGGAAGAGGACCTCACGGTTGGTGATAGGAGTGTCGGCCACCACCACCGCTTTTCCTCCTCCGTAGCTGAGTCCGGCCAGCGCAGCCTTGAAAGTCATCGCTTGGGCCAGACGTAGCGCGTCGGTAATCGCCTCGGCCTCTGAGGCGTAGGCGCGCAACCGGATGCCACCCAGCGCTGGGCCGAGAGTCGTATCGTGAATGGCGATGATCGCTTTCAGGCCGACTGCGCGCTCGGTACAGAAGACCACCTGTTCGTGGCCCTCTGCGAGCATGCTGTCGAGCAAGGGTGCTGTCATAGATCACACTTCGACGAGGATGTCGTCTCCGTCCACTTTCACCGCGAACTGTTGTTGCTGGATGTCGGAATCGTCTCGGTTGACCCCGGTGGTGACGTCAAACTCCCAGCCATGCCAGGGACAGGTGACCACGGTGCCGTCGAGTTCTCCTTCGCCCAGCGGACCGCCTTGATGCGGGCAAATACCGTCGATCGCGTAATAGGCGCCGTTCACATTGAAAATGGCGATCCGCTTGCCCTCGACTTCCACACATTTCCCCTGGCCGACTGGAATCTCCCCTCTGTGGGCCACTTTGACGAAATTGCCCATGCCATCCTCCTTGGTTGTCTAACGATGCAGGCGAATCTAAGCAAATTCCCTGTGACGTCGCAAGGTTGGCCTGTCCGTTGACAGGGACGAGCGTTGGTGATTATCGTCTGCGCAATCCCGCCTGAAAGGAGACACGTGATGAATGAGCAAGCGAAGAAAACCGCGCTCTTGATGATTCCCTACGGCCTCCAGGTGCTCGGCGCCAAAGACGGAGAGAAGATGACCCTGGCCACCGTCAATTGGACGACCCAGTGCTCGTTTAAACCGCCCTTGGTGGTGGTAGGTGTCAAAGCCGATTCGAGCGCGCACGCGATGGTGAAAAACAGCAGGGCATTCACGTTGAGTTTTTTGGGTACCGGCCAGAAGGCCATCGCCTTCGCCTTCTTCAAGCACGTGGAGCCTGAGGGCGGCAAGATGGGCGGCTTTGCTTATGAGACTGCGCCGAACACGGGGTGTCCGGTCGTCAGCGATGCACCGGCATGGGTAGAGTGTAAAGTAGTTG
>JANWXO010000462.1 GCA_025057295.1 Candidatus Binatia bacterium
TTTGTCGTCAGACGAACGACCGAGGAGCTGAACAGGGAGAAAGGGTCAGAGAGGCAGGATGTGCGGGGCGGGAAAATCGCGCAGGGCGTTGCGACAGTCGATAATCAACGGGCTATGGCTCGCAATCATCTCGTAGTCGAACGCGGTATGATCCGTTAGTACGACGACACAGTCCGTCGCCTCGAGCACACTGGGAGTGAGTTCGACTGCACGCATGACCAGGTCTCCGAGCACGACTTCAGGGATGTAGGGGTCGGCATAGCTCACGACCGCCCCTTTCTGATGCAATTTATGGATCACCTCGAGGGCGGGAGATTCGCGGATATCGTTGACATCCTTTTTGTAGGTAACGCCGAGGGCGAGAATCTTGGAGCCTTTGAGGCTCTTTCGGCGGTCGTTTAACGCGTCGGCGATGCGGCTGACGGTAAAGGTCGGCATCTGACTGTTCACCTGGCCGGCGAGCTCGATAAAACGCGGCTCGAAACCGTTGATGCGCGCTTTCCAGGTCAGATAATGGGGATCGACCGGGATACAGTGTCCGCCCAGCCCAGGTCCAGGATAAAACGCCATAAAGCCAAAGGGCTTGGTCTTCGCCGCTTCGATCACTTCCCACACGTTGATCCCGAATGTATGACACAGCATCGCCATTTCATTGGCGAGGGCGATGTTGACGCTGCGGAAGGTGTTTTCCAGCAGTTTGACCATCTCCGCCGTGCTCGGCGAGGAGACCGGCACGATCCGTTCGACGAATTGTTGGTAGAGGAGCACTGCCAGGGCAGTGCAGTGGGGCGTGACCCCACCGATGACTTTGGGAATGTTCCTGGTGGTGTAGTGGCGATTGCCGGGATCGACCCGTTCGGGCGAGAACGCCAGGAAGAACTCTTTTCCCACCTGCAAGCCCGATTTTTCCAGGATCGGGAGGACCACTTCCTGCGTCGTTCCTGGATAGGTCGTGCTTTCCAGCACGACGAGTTGCCCTGGACGGAGCTGCAAACTGACCGCCTCGACTGCGGCAACAATGTACGAGAGGTCAGGGTCTTTGGTCTTGCGTAGCGGGGTGGGCACGCAGATGCTGATCGTGTCGAGCTCGCCGAGAGCCGCGAACGAGGACGTCGCCCGGAGGTGCCCGGTGCGCACACACACCTGCAGGGATTCTCCTGGCACGTCCAGCACGTAGGAGGTGCCGGCGTTGACAGCATTGACCCGCTGCTCGTCGATATCGATGCCGGTAGCGCGAAAACCGGCTTTTGCCATTTCCAGCAACAGCGGCAGTCCGACGTATCCCAGGCCGATGACACCGACACGGGCGGAGCGAGTATGGATTTTCTGAGCCAGGTGCCGTCCTTGTTCGGGCATATTTGCCTGCATGAGATGCTCCTTTTTTCGGTTGGAGAGAAAGTGTGGACAGAAACAGGCAGCTTCCTTCCCTGAGGGGAA
>JANWXO010000463.1 GCA_025057295.1 Candidatus Binatia bacterium
CAGGGGTACATCGACATCATGGTGGACGGCCAGCCCAAACGGGTACGGCTCACCCGGATCCATATGGAAGAGGATGCAGGCAAAAATATCCACGACGCCCACAGTGAGGCCAGCTTAGTAGACCTGAACCGCGCGGGGGTCCCCTTGCTCGAGATTGTCAGCGAGCCGGATATGCACACTCCCGAGGAAGCCAGTACCTATCTGCGCGCTCTCCGCACCATCCTCCAATACCTAGAGGTCTGTGACGGCAATATGGAAGAAGGCAGCTTACGATGCGACGCGAATATCTCCGTGCGGCCGCGTGGCAGCACCGCCTTCGGCACCAAAACCGAGGTCAAAAACCTCAACTCCTTCCGTGCGGTGGAAAAGGCGCTCCAGTACGAAATCGCCCGTCAGATCGAGGTGGTGCGCGCCGGAGGTCAGGTCGCGCAGGAGACTCGCCTGTGGGATGCCGACCGTGAGATCACACGTCCGCTGCGCAGTAAAGAATATGCCCACGACTACCGCTACTTCCCCGACCCAGATCTGCTCCCCCTTGTCGTCGAAGCGGAATGGATCGATGAGGTCCGGCGCTCGCTTCCCGAGCTCCCAGCTGCGCGTCGCGACCGCTTCATGCGCGAGTACGGTCTGCCTTGGTATGACGCAGATATTCTCACGGCGCGGAAAGACATCGCCGACTACTACGAAGCAGCCGTGCGTGCTTATCCTGCCGCGGCGAAAGCCATCAGTAATTGGGTCATGGAGAGCGTGCTACGGGTGATCAAAGAGGACAAGCTCGATACCGGGGTCCGGATTACCACCTGGCCCTGCCCCCCTGAGCACCTTGCCACCCTGGTCCGACTCATCCACAGTGGGACCATCAGCGGGAAAATCGCCAAGAGAGTCTTCGAGGAGATGCGCAAGAGCGGCACCGACCCGGTAGCGATCGTACACGCTCAGGGTTTGACGCAGGTCAGCGACGAGGATGTATTGCGGGCGCAGATCGATCAGGTCATCGCCGCCAACCCTGAGCAGGTGGCCGCATACCGGGCCGGGCGCGAAAAACTCCTGGCCTTCTTCGTCGGCCAAGTCATGAAAGCCACCCAAGGGAAAGCCAACCCCCAGAAACTACACGCATTATTACAGCAGCGGCTGGCCACCGTCGAGTCGCTGCGCGAGTAGGAGCACGCTATGGATTTTTCCTTCACCCCCGCACAGCAGGCCTTCCGTCAGGAGCTGCGCGCCTGGCTCCAGGCTCACGTACCGCCAGAAGCAACCTCTCTCCACCACCTCCAACCACAAGCATCGCCAGAGGATCTGGCATTCCTGCGCACTTGGCAAAAAACG
>JANWXO010000464.1 GCA_025057295.1 Candidatus Binatia bacterium
AATCCACAGGTGTTTGCCTTTGTCAAGTCTACACGGGATAGAGCAGAGAAGGCGCTCATTGTGCTCAATAAGGACCGCTCTCACGCCCAGGAGTGTCACGTGACTGCGCTGGGTGGGGTGTTCAGCGGCATCCACCATATAGAGGACCTTTCACCAGAAGAGCGACTCCAGCCCGCGCCGGACTGGCGCACAGCTCGACTTAAGCCTTCTGGCGTGCATGTGTTATACGCCCGCACCTCCCCGCGATAAACCTGCCGCTGGTGTGGGGTGCGTTGACCAAACCCTTGCACAAACGGAGGAAGGGGAGTACAGGAACAACAGGAACGGCAGCTCACGCGACGGTGCGCCACTGCAGAAGGAGGGACGTTATGGCGTTATCATTTTACATCAAGAAAACCTTTGTCGATAACGCGCCCGACATCGAGTTGGTCAATATCCACTATACCTGGACGCCACTCGGCCAACCCCCGGATTGGGAAGCCCATCGCGAGACGCGCATGATGCCACGTGGTGGCGTGCTCATCCGGGGCATGGGGGGCACGACCCTGGATGAGTCAGGCGAGTTTGTGCAAACCTCGAGTGAACGCATCGAGTTGCCGGACGACGGCATCCGCCGCAAGGTGATTCGCCTGCCCAATGCCATTCTCGATCCGGCCACCGGGCAATACACCGAACACTATGCCTTCCATCACTACTTCGAGATCTTCCGCGGCGGCAAGCGCGAGCAGAGCCCCCTATATACAGAGGAGATCGTGAGTAAAGAAGTGGAGTTTATCGATTTTTACGGCACCTTGGGGGGCATGTGCATCTTTTGGAGCATCTACGACTGGGATGCCCCGCAGTATCAGCCGACCGAGGTGCCCGAATTTATCGCCCGCTATGGGGAGGACAACCCCTACCGGTCCTACAAATTCTATGGGGCGGAGGATAAAGAGACCTTCTCGCGCATCCGCTCCGAAATGCTGCAGGCGTTGCCGCTGCCTCGTCGCTTTGTCGGAAAAATTCGCGGTCCCAAGGGGGCGCAGGTGCACCAGAGCTGGCACGTCGGAGGCATGTGGAGTCCCAACGTCGCCGAGCGCTGGGAAGACTACTGGGGCTACGTCGTCCACACCCTCTAAGCTCCCCGCCTGCCTGCTGCGAGTTTCCATTTTCAGCTCTGCGCGAGGCGCCCGAGGCCACGCCATTGCTGGCTCCACGGTCAGCACGTGTAGCAGGCAGTGAGATCCTGCGTGCGCCTACTCCTCGCCCAGAGTTCCTGCTGGGAATTGTCCTCTCTTCTTCGACCACAGCC
>JANWXO010000465.1 GCA_025057295.1 Candidatus Binatia bacterium
AGAGGGTCGTCCGCGGCCGCTTGCCCGGCACGAGCGCGTTGGGGTGGCGCGGATCGAGATAAAAGGTCTGCACGCGGGTGCCCAAGGGGAAGCCCAAGCCGTCGATCACTGGGGAGGAAGGAATCCAGGCTCCACTCGGGGTAAAAGAGGCCATGTTGCGCTCTCGGTCCACCACCGCGACGTACACTGTTCCCGGCCCCCAGTGGCGCGCGGCAAAGACCTCTTCTCCTTCGAGCACTGCTGCACCGCTTCGCGGATTCCCCGGCCGTTGGGCCAGCGAGGCCTGACGCATGTCGATCAGCGTCCGACGGTTTGCCGCGTACTCTTTGGCTAAGAGTCCGGCGAGCGGGACAGCGACAAAGTTCGGGTCTCCATAGTACTGTTCACGATCGGCAAAAGCTAACTTTGTCGCTTCGATCAGAATATGGAGGTAGTCAGCGCTGTTATGGCCCAGCCGTTTGAGGTCGTACCCCTCCAGCAACGCTAGTTGTTGGAGGAACACCGGGCCCTGGCTCCAGGGACCACATTTGTACACGTCATAACCACGGTAGTGGAACACAACCGGGTCTTCGATGTTGCAGTGAAAGGCGGCCAGGTCCTCGACGGTCAGTAACCCGCCGTGTGCCTGGGCATGGGCGGCGATGATATGGGCAATCTCGCCGCGGTAGAAGGCATCGCGTGCAGCCGCCAGGCCGTGTTCACGCCCGTAGCCTGCTGCTTTGCGTTCAGCCTCGATCAACCGGCGAAATGTTGCCCCGAGGTCAGGGTTTTTCAACACTTCACCCACTTCTGGCACCCGGCCGCCGGGGAGATAAATTTTCGCCGAGGACGGCCAGGTGGTGCGGAACAGCTCCGCATTCCCGGCAATGGAAAAATCGGCCAGCATGTATGCTGGAGCAGGACCACGCAGTGCCGGATGGAGGGGAAAGCCACTTTCGGCCAGCTCCAGAGCTGGTTCTACAACTTGAGCAAAGCTCATAGTGCCGAAGCGTTGTAATACGGTCAGGAGCGCATGTGGTGCAGCACAAGGTCCTGCGGCGAGTACTCCAGTGAAGGGGATCAGGGAAATGTCATGTTGCCGGAACCACTCGATCGTTGCCCCACGGGGGGCGACGGTATTGCCGTTGACGGCAAAGACGCGTTTTGTCCGCGCGTGGTACACGAGGGCGGATATTTCTCCCCCGAAGGTATGCATGTGGGGATTCACCACCCCTTCGGCCAGGGTGGCGGCAACCGCGGCATCACAGGCATTGCCTCCGGCCTGAAGGATCCGCATCCCCGCTTCGG
>JANWXO010000466.1 GCA_025057295.1 Candidatus Binatia bacterium
TCAGGTGCACGCAGCGCCCTGCCCGTTTCTCCGCCAAGATCGTGCGGTACAGCGTGCGCAGCAAGGCCGCCGTGTCTGCCTCGCTGCGAAGATCGGCCACCGGCCAACCTTCTCTCTCCACCGGTATCGCACGATAGCCACAGGCTTCTGACCGAGCAAACTCTTCTGCTAAGCACCTGAGCGCCGGCTGCACTGCTTCCCCGAGGGTGTGCACGACGACCACCTCTGCAACCGGATACCCTTTGCCGCGCAAGAGATCGAACGCGAGGGTCACTACTTGCGGCTCGGCACCGAGCGTCGCGACGAGGACGTGCTGGCCCACGCCTGTCTCACCTCCTCACCTCGATCCACCGTCAGTCGCAGGAGGCACCCTCAACTGATACCACCCATTGCCGAAGGCAGCGTTTTTGCCCACGTGTACGTACTCCCCCACCAGCAGGAGCGGGAGGAACGGCTCCACCTCCCCTCGGTAGGTGACTTCGCCGACAAAGCCGCTCAAGTCTTGGGTCACCCCCTTGCGGGTGCGACGGTCATGCGCGATCCACCGTCCTTTCACCGCAACTTCTCTGACTTTCTCAGCCTGCTGCCCCACCTCCTTGAAATCGAGGTCCAAGGTACCTCCGCAGTAAAAGTAGGCGAGCGCATTCACACGATCCCGCAGCCGTTTGATGAGATGATGGAACTGCGGAACGGTTGCCATTTCACCCTGGACCTTGAGCGCGATCGGTGTGAGGAAACGTACGGTGATCTCGCGTAGGCCGCGCAAGCGCTCCGCCCGTGCCTGGAGCTGTGACCAGCTGAGGTTTTGCTGTGGTGGTCGCACCACGCCTTCCTTCCCATCGTAAACGGCGGTCACTTCTCCTGTCGGGCCAATGGCTTCCATAGCCGCGAGCGTACAGCGGGCGCGATTGAGACCGAACCCACCTTCACCCAATTCGCGAAACGCAACGATGAAGTAGGGCAGATAGTCGATCGCCTTCCCCACCACGACAAACTCGAAGCACAGAGCTTCGCCGGGCAGATATCGGGTAGTGGTCGCGAGCGGGGGTTTGAC
>JANWXO010000467.1 GCA_025057295.1 Candidatus Binatia bacterium
TGCCCAAGCTGCAGGTGCATTTTGCAAACGTCGCTCCTGACGTGCTGGTGGGCGATCTGCTCAAAACCACCCGCGCCAGTCAAATTTTCACTGTCTTCGGTCAGCCCGATGTAGCTGTGAAGCGGCAGGACGACGGCACGTTTGTTGTGGAGCTGCGCGGCGTGGATATCTACGATCCGATCAAGGGCGAAGTGCATAGCGCGAGAGGAAACGAGGTGGCGGCTTGGTTTTTGGACACCGACTACGACGGCAAGACCTTCCACATCTGTCAGGCGTTTTTCCCTGGCGATCCCAATGCGTGGGAGAAGCTCCAGCGGGCGCTGCGAGCGCAAATTGACCCAGAGGCTTTCGAGCGCATGCGCGGCACGGTCTCGTTCCCGTTCCAGCTCGGTGAGCATCGGCGCATTGCGGTGAAGGTGATTGATTTTCGGGGGAATGAGGTAGTGCGGGTGGTGAAACCAACAGATTGAAGTACAATATGAGGTATGGCTATAGAGCAGCTTAAGGTCAAAGAGATTGTCAGACAAGCGGTTAGCAAGAACGTTGACATCCCCGAATTTCAACGAGAATTCGTTTGGGATCCGGAGCAGGTAAAAAAGCTGGCAGAATCTCTTTACCGCGACTACCCGATTGGTTCGTTCCTGCTCTGGGATTCCTCAGAGTATCAAGAAGCTAAATCTGCGCAAGGGAGTCAAGCCTCGCTCTGGATCGTGGATGGTCAGCAACGCACAACTGCCCTCTGCCTGCTCTTAGGCCAGAAGCCCTATTGGTGGAGTGATGCTAGGAGCTGGAATGAAGCTTTATCGCGCTACGATGTGTTGGTTAACCTTTTCACCAGCGATGAAAGCGATAGCCGCC
>JANWXO010000468.1 GCA_025057295.1 Candidatus Binatia bacterium
CGGCGCAGGCGCGACGCCGCGAGATCGACGGCCAGCGCCGCACCCACTACTGCGGCGCGTGGTGGGGTTTCGGCTTCCACGAGGACGGACTGCGTTCCGCGGTCGAGGTCGCGGCGCGGCTCGGCGTATCCTGGCCGGCGTGAGCGCGCATGGCCTCGCCAGCGCGGTCTACGAGGGCTGGGTGCGGCACCGCCGCTTCCGGCCGCGGCCGCACGCCTTCCGCTATCGCATCGCCCAGCCGCTCATCGACCTCGACGAGCTCGACCGGGTCCTCGCGCTGCACCCGCTGTTCCGCCGCGAGCGCGGGATCTTCGCGGTGTTCCGGCGCAGCGACTACCTGGGTCCGCCCGAGCTGCCGCTCGCCGAGGCGGTGCGCCGCCGCGTCGCCGCGGAGACCGGCCGGCGGCCGGAGGGCCCGGTGCGGATGCTCGGGCATCTGCGCTACTTCGGCTACTGCTTCAATCCGGTGGTGTTCTACTACTGCCACGGAGCCGACGGCACGCTCGAGGCGATCGTCGCCGACATCACCAACACCCCCTGGGGCGAGCGCCATGCCTACGTGCTGCCGCTGGCGCAGGGCGAGCGCCACCGCGGCGCCTGGCGCTTCCGCTTCCGCAAGCGCTTCCACGTCTCCCCCTTCCTGCCCCTCGCGCGCGACTACGACTGGCGCTTCACCGAGCCGGGGGAGCGCCTCGCGGTGCACATGGAGGTGCTCGACGGCGGAGCCTGCGAGCTCGACGCCACCCTGGCGCTCGCCCGCCGGCCACTGTCGCGCCGGGCGCTCGGTCGCTGCCTGTGGCGCTTCCCGCCGCTCACGCTCAAGACCATCGCCGCCATCCACTGGCAGGCTTTC
>JANWXO010000469.1 GCA_025057295.1 Candidatus Binatia bacterium
TTCGGTATGACCGCGTCAGTCGGCTGCTCGATTCAGTGGAAGGACTCACCCTGGAACAGATTGAAAAGTGGATACCGGGCGATGCCGTGATTCGGGAATTCATTGGGGGCAGCACGGTCCCCATCCCGCACAACGACTAATTCCCCACCCATCGAGCCAAGCGATCGGGGTCACTTGCGACGGGTTTTGTAATTTTGTATTTGCGCTAAGACGGCCGCGCGCGTGCGTAAGCGAAGCGCTTGCAGCCGAATGAAGCCGGTCGCGTCGGTCTGATCGTAAGCACCCCGGTCGGCCTCCATCGTGGCCACGTGCGGGTTGTAAAGACTAACCGGCGATTTGCGCCCGGCCGTGATGACGTTGCCTTTGTACAGCTTGAGGCGAACCGTGCCAGTGACGTTTTTCTGCGTTTCATCCACGAACGCTTGCAACGCTTCGCGCTCGGGGCTGAACCAAAACCCGTAATACACCAATTCGCTATATTTCGGGATGAGCGAGTCGCGCAGGTGCATCACCTCGCGATCCATCGTCAACGTCTCCATTTGCCGATGAGCAAAATGCAGAATGGTGCCACCGGGGGTCTCGTAAACCCCGCGTGATTTCATCCCCACAAACCGGTTCTCCACCAAATCCACCCGCCCAATCCCGTGCTTACCGCCGAGCTTGTTTAGGCGGCGCAACACGTTGGCCGGTGAGAGCGCTTCACCGTTGACCGCGACGCAGTTACCGGCCTCGAACTCCAACTCCACGTACTCGGGCCGGTCGGGTGCATCCTCTGGTGCCACGGTAAGCTTGAACATATCCTTCGGCGGCTCAGCCC
>JANWXO010000046.1 GCA_025057295.1 Candidatus Binatia bacterium
AAATTGGCACGGATCATTCTGGCATTCGCGACTGCCCGTCCACATGACGGCGGCCCAGGGGCGTTGTACGTGCTGCTCCGTCGGGAACGCGGACGCAGACATCCGCTCGAAGTGCTGGAGGGAGCCAAACGGTAAATTTAGCTGCATCGGCAAGAGGAGGAGGAACGCTCACGTGACTCACCACCCCCCTCACCTCGTCTACGCCAGCAGAGCGGGGAACCTCTTTACCCTGCAGCCGACCACAGGACAAGTCCGTCAACTCACCTGGAGTTGGGATGACGGCGACCAGGACTCTGCCGCGCCGGATGCCGCCAAGCGGAGTGTCCACAAGTGGCCGACTTGGGCTCCGGACGGCAGCCGCATTGCATACTTCGGGTTGCGCGAAGGGGGTGCTTCACCCCTGGAGACGAGTTTGTACGTCGTCACTGCCGACGGTGTCGAATCGTGGGAGTTGGTTACCCTACGGAACGGGATTCCTATCTACGGCAACTGGTCCCCGCGGGGGGACCTCTTCGCGCTGCTGGTGCAACGCGGCGACCGTCATCTCTCCTTAGAGATCGCCCACCTGGCTCGCCCAGGCACCACCACGACTCTGCTGACCGGAGCACCACTGTTCTGGTCCTGGTCTCCCCAGGGAGACCTTCTCGCTGTCCACGTGGGCGGGAGCTGGCAGGCGACCGAAACAGCGCGGGTGCTCGTATTGGAAGCACACTCCGGTCACATCGCTCGCGAGATCTCTTCACGTCCGGGCGATTTTCGGGTGCCGGCGTGGTCGCCGACCGACGATCTCCTCGCCTATGCCGAAGCCAATGAGGAGAACGGCAACACGCTCTTTCTCTATGATGTCGGCACCGGAGACAAAGGACCGGTCACGACGACGAACGGAAGCCTGGCAGCGATCTGGTCGCCTGACGGTCGTCTGCTAGCGGTCGGTTGCACGGCACACTCCGGCTCTTCGGTGATGTCGGTGGTGAAAAGCGTTGACCTCGCGCGCGGGCAGATCTCTCCCCTCCTCACACACAAGAGTACTGCCTTCTTCTGGGCTCCGACAGGAAACGAACTCTTCTACGTCGACGTCGACGAGGGAGGACGTTATCTCCGCTGGCATCGTCTTTCTCGCACCAGCGGGGAAAATACCGAACTCGCCCGTTTCCTGCCCAGTCGTGAACAGATTTTCCTCTTCTCCTTCTTCGACCAGTACGTCATCTCCCACCCTCCGCTTGCTCCTGACGGGAGCGCTTTAGCGTTCGCCGGATTCCTCGCTGGGACTGGGTCCCCGTTACGCACAACTCTCACCCCTCACATCTACCTGGTTCCGCTCGACCGTTCGGCACCGACACGCGCGGTAGCCACAGGGGATTTTGCCTGCTGGCCGGTCAAGTAGCACGCATGCAGCATACGGTTTTGCTCGGCGTCCTCGGCTACGTCCTGGTGCAACTGTTGATCGGCCTCCTCGTCTCCAGACGTGTGACCACCCAAGCAGACTACTTGCTCGCCGGTCGGAGCCTGGGTCCCGGTCTGGCCACGTTCACCCTGTTCGCCACCTGGTTTGGCGCCGAAACGTGTATCGGTTCTGCCGGTGCCATCTACGCTGAAGGCCTCTCCGGCGGCTCCGCTGACCCTTCGGCTACGCCACCTGCCTGTTCCTCATGGGATTGGTGTTCGCTGTACCCCTGTGGCGTCGCCGGCTGACCACTTTGGCCGATCTCTTCCGCATCCGTTACTCCACGGGCGTGGAACGGGTTGCCGTCCTGCTGATGGTTCCCGCGTCGGTGCTGTGGGCAGCGGCCCAGATCCGCGCCTTCGGTCAAGTGCTGTCCGCGTCTTCCGATTTGAGTATCACCGCAACCATTACTATTGCGGCTGCGGCCGTTATCGTCTACACAGTCTCCGGCGGATTACTCGCCGATGCCATCACCGACCTCATTCAAGGAGTGGCCCTGATCGGCGGGTTGCTCGTTTTGCTCCCAGTCGTGATCCAGAGCGCAGGTGGCGTTGAAGCGGCATTTGCAGCAATCACCCCAGAGCGACTACGTATTTTCGGCGGCAGCATCGCCTCCATCCCCAAGGTGCTCGAGGCATGGGCGGTCCCCATTTGTGGATCGGTAATCTCGCAGGAGCTGGCTGCTCGTGTGCTCGCCGTGCGTTCGCCCGAGATCGCTCGCCAATCGTCCCTCTTGGCAGGCAGCATCTATCTCCTGGTCGGCCTGATCCCGGCATTTATCGGGCTTGTCGGCGCTACTCTGCTGCCCGATCTCGAACACCCTGAACAGATTCTTCCCCTGCTCGCTCAACGTCACCTGTCAGTGCTCGGCTACACGGTGTTCGCCGGCGCACTGGTATCCGCCATTCTCTCCACCGTCGATAGCGCTCTCTTGGCCGCATCATCGCTCGTGTCACAAAACCTGTTGGTTTCAGCCTACCCCGGGATGAGCGAAGCCACAAAGGTGTGGGTTGCGCGCCTCGGCGTCGTCGTCTGCGGGGGACTTGCGTACCTGCTCGCCCTCCACGCAGAAGGTGTCTACGCACTGGTCGAGGATGCCTCGGCGTTCGGCGGGGCTGGCATCTTTATTATCGTCGTCTTTGGCCTGTTCACGCAGCTTGGTGGCGCACGCAGTGCCCTCGCCGCACTCGTGGCAGGGATGGCGGTCTGGCTCTACGGCACCTATATCGCTGGGTTTACAGTTGTTTATCTCGCCTCGCTCCTCGCTGCGCTGCTCGCGTATCTGGCAGCAGCAGGTATCGAACAGTTGCTGCCTGCGAAAGAGGAATTCAGTGCTCCGACGGCTGCGGGAGAGAAAGAGGAATGATACGAGCGGCCTGATAGTGCCGAAGCGACGCTCCTTTTACTTCCCAGCAGGTCAGACGATCCTAAAAAGGGGGCCTGCCGCAATGCTCCCTGCGTCCTGTGCCGCAGCTACGCCATTCTCACCACCCCGTACTGTTCATAATAGCGAATCCACGCGCGGCGGACCTCCGCATCGAGGCCAGCCTGCACCAGCGCGAAAATCTCCTGCATAGTCAGGATCGCAACAGTTCGTACACCGTATTCCTCTTCCAAGACCTGGGTCGCGCTGCAGGTGCCGACGCGCTGCGCGTCTCCTATCCGCTCTTGGCGGTCCACTGCGATGACCAGACCGGCGAGGTAGTGATCGCCCAGCAGGCGCACCTTTGCAAGCGCGTCGTACTTGGCCTGTCCGGTGGTGATCACGTCATCAACTAACAGAATCCCACTCCCTGGCACGAACTTCTCCGCGCCTACGATGAGCCGCGTCGCCGCGCTGCCCCGGGTCGCCTCGCCATACGTCTTCTCTTCTTTGCGGTCGTACAGATAGCAGGCGTTCTTGCCGTAGCCTTCGTACAGTCCTTCGCAGGTGAGCGCACACAAATGAATCCCCTTGTAGGCCGGACCAAAGACGTACTGGAAGTCGCGTAACTCGCCACGCTGCACCCCCACCATGGCGGCACGGCTGTAGCTGCGTTTCAACGCAGCCAAGCTCTCGCCGTCGGTGAGCGCGGCCAGCGAGACAAAGGTCGGACTCAGGCGGCCACTCTTCAAGTGAAAGAACGAGTGCCGGTTGGGAGCGATCTTCAACGCTCCCTTGCGCACTAACAAGTCGAGAAATTGACGTTTCTCTTCCACGCTCTCGCCTCTCTGCCAGGTCGGGTGGGTCTAATAGGTAATCAGCGGCTTGATAATGTTGTCCTGTTTGGTTTCCATCAGATGAAACGCTCGCTCCACCTCGGTGAAAGGGAAGCGATGCGTGGTCAGCGGTGTGGGATCGAGGCGCCCGTTCTCGATCAGCCGCAGCAGACGTGTCAGGCGCTCGCGGCCTCCGGGACACAGAGCCGTGCGAATCTTCTTATCGCTCATCCCCAGGCCGAACTCTGCCAGTGGAATCTGCAATACGTTGCCGGCCTCCCCATGATACCCGATATTGGAGATCACCCCACCAGGTTTCGTCACCTTCACACAGTTCTCGAACGTGACGGGGTGTCCGAGCGCTTCGATCGCAGCGTCGACCCCCTCGCCATCGGTCAGCTGCCTGATACGCTCGACGACATCTCCCTGGGTGGGATCCACAACGATATCGGCACCACACCGCCTCGCTAACTCTTGGCGGTCCGGTTTGGACTCTACCGCAATCACGAGACCAGCCCCGAGGAGGCGCGCCGCCATTGTCGCGCACAAACCCACCGGTCCTTGGGCAAAGATCGCCACCGTACCGCCAACGGGAATCTCGGCATTCTCGGCCCCGGCCAACCCGGTCGTCAACATGTCCGTCGTATAGAGCGCCTGCTCGTCGCTGAGCGAGGAAGGAATAGGGGTGAGATTATACTCGGCATCGTTGACCAAAAAATACTCGGCCAGGTTGCCGTCTCGCTGGGCAGTGAATTTGTAGCCGCCGAGCATCCCCCCACACTGCGACGTATAGCCCCGCTGACAGAAGTGACACCGTCCACACGGCGTGATCGCGCACACCGCGACACGGTCACCCTCTTTCCACGACGTCACGTCTGCTCCGCACTTGTACACAACCCCAACGCTCTCATGTCCGAGCACTCGTCCCTCGGGAATGGGAATCACACCACGCACGGTGTGGACGTCGGAGGTACAGATGAGGGAAGCGGTGGTCTTGACAACCGCGTCGTTCGGTCCTGGGTCTGGGATCGGTTTATCGATGAGGCCTACTTTGCCGATCCCTAGAAAGGCAAGCGCTTTCATAGATCCCCCTCGGGCAGGGCACGAGCCGTCCCCTGCGATATGTGGCTCTCGCATACCATTCCGGTCGTCTCTCGTCAAAAATCACCCGGGATTCTGTTCCTCAATTGTCCCCTCCCACGATCACTCGCGCCGCGGTTCTGCACCGACTTGGAAAAAGGGGGCACAGGCCTCGCGCAACCAGGTCCGGTCCTCCTCGCCCAATAGCGGGCCGATCGTGTCCCAGACCTGTCGGTGGTACCAGGCCAGCCAGCGCCGCTCCGCCTCGGTGAGCTGCGACCACTCGATCAAACGCTTGTCAAAGGGGATCAGGGTGAGCGGCTCCAGGCGCAGCCAGCGCTTGCCACTCGGGTGAGAAGGCATGGAGTCATCGACCGTCACTACGTAGAGGTTCTCCAGGCGAATACCGCCCCACCCGGCCTCGTAATACCCCGGCTCGTTGGAGATAATCATCCCCGGCTGCAATGGTTCGTCGCTGCCGCGCGTCGCAACCCGCTGCGGCCCTTCATGGACGTTGAGAAAGGCGCCGACGCCGTGGCCCGTACCATGGCCGTAATCGAGCCCAGCATTCCACATGCTCGCGCGGGCGATCGCATCCAAGGCGACGCCACTCGTGCCCTCGGGAAACTTTTGCAGGGCTAACTGGATGTGACAGCGCAACACCGCGGTGTACAGCCGCCGCTGGCGCTCTTCCGCCACAGTGCCGATGAGAATCGTCCGCGTGTCGTCGGTGGTCGCACCGTAGATCTGCGCTCCTGAATCGATCAAAAAGAGTTGACCGTCGCGCAGCAGCACCTCTGCGCTCGCCCCGCTGTAGTGCACGATGGCACCATTGGCGCCAGCTGCGGAGATGGTGGTAAAACTCAGGTCACAAAAGCCCTCCTCCCGAGCATATTCTTGGTGCAGCATTTCGGCAAACGCTTTTTCGCTCACCGCCTGTCCCGCCGCTAGCAATCGCTCGAGTCGTGCCAAGCTGCGGATTTTCGCCGCCCCGGCCTGCCGATGGGCCTTCTGGCTGCTGGCGATCTCGACCGGATTTTTCACCGCTTTCAGCAACACCACAGGATTCCGCTCCGCGTGGATGCGCTGATCCGGCGGGAACAGCAGCCGCGTTCCCATGGTCGTGCCGGCAGGATCGAGCCACACCATCACCTCTTTCGTCGGGACGAAGCGCCGGACGACGTCCGCATAGGTCTCGTACGACTCGAAAGCGAGGAGGGGGGCGAGCGACCGGCGAACCTCTGGAGGCGGCGCCACACGGGTAAGACAGACCGCCCGCAGCTGGTCGAGCACGAGATAGGCTTCGAACACCGGGTTATAAGGGATATCGCTCCCGCGCAAGTTCGTGAGCCAGGCAATCTCGTCGAGCTTGGTGAGGATCAGCACCTGTGCGCCGACTTTCTCCATCTGCTCGCGTACGGCGGCCAGCTTTTCCGCCACCGTCCGTCCGGTCACAGCCTCTGACAGAGCGTAGATGGGCCGCGCCGGTGCCGGCGGACGGTTTTCCCACACTGCATCAACCAGATTGCCCGCTAAAGGCACCAGGGCAGAATGGGGCGCGCGCAGGGCACGCTGATACTGCGCATGCGCCTCCATGGCGACCACGAAGGGGTCAAAGCCTACGCGGAGCGTGCCCTGTTGCTTTTCCATTTCCGCCAGCCACTCCGACAGCGTACGCTCCCCGGCCAGACCGACCTTGTGGATGCGGAACAGCGTTGGATCTACCTCTTGCTCGGCCTGGAGGTAATAGCGCGCATCGACAAACAGGTGGCTCCCCGCAGGACAGATCAAGGCATCACCGGCCGAGCCCGTAAAACCGGTAATGGCTGCCCGCCGCTGTTGATACGCCGGTACGTATTCATTGAGATGCGAGTCAGCAGAGGGAACGAGATAGGCGTCCACGCGCGCTTCGGCGAGGCGCTGGTACAGAGCCTGCACGCGGCGCGCAACCTGATCTGGCGAGAGAGGCGGCAAAGCCATACGACACCTTCCTTGATTGAACTACCGACCCCACAGCTGCCACGAGCAGCAGAGGCGAACGTTGCCATCCATAGCACCGTAACCCCCTGAGCACCGACATGCTCCTGCTTCTCTCTACCGTCTTCCGGCTCCGGACGCAAGGAAACCTCTCCTGCTTCAGCCGATCCGTTCACAGAAAGTGCAAAGGTCGAGGTCTGGCAGACCGGAGGCCGCAAAAAGGTTGCTCTGCACCTGTGATCCGGACAGGCACGCTCGTCAGTGCAAGAGTCCATGCGCTGCGCTCTAGGCTTGCCGTAGACGCTGCTGACGGAGACGCTTTAGGCTCCGTGCGATGGCAGAGGCAAGAGCCCTGCGGGTCACTCTGCCCCCCTGGGAAGAGGATGACGCATGTCCTGCCAGCCCGAGGTCGACTCCGGGCTTGGCGCAACCGGGCGAATAGTTATATATAGGGGGAGAGAAGGACTTTCGGCGCAATGCTGTGCGACATCTACCACCGTCCAGTCCAAGACCTCCGCATTTCCGTCACCGACCGGTGCAACTTCCGCTGCACCTACTGCATGCCGCTCGACGAGTACGAGTGGCTGGCGAAGAGCGAGATTCTCTCTTTCGAGGAGATCACGCGGCTCGCCCGGCTGTTCGTAATGCTAGGTGTGGGAAAAATCCGCTTGACCGGAGGCGAACCGCTGGCCCGGCGAGACCTCGAGAAGCTCATCGCCAAACTCGCGGCCCTCGAGGGTGCGCCCGAACTCTGCCTCACAACCAACGGGTCCCTGCTGGCAGAAAAGGCCGCCGCGCTGAAAGCCGCCGGGTTGCGGCGCATCAACGTGAGTATCGACTCGCTCAAGCCCGAGCGATTCCGCCAGATCACGAAACGCGGCGATCTCGCCAAAGTGCTGGACGGCCTCTTCGCCGCCAAGCACCATGGCTTTCATCCGATCAAGATCAATACCGTGATCGAACGTGGGGTGAATGACGATGAAATTCTCGACTTAGTCGAGTTCTCGCGTACCTACGGCTTCGCCATCCGTTTCATCGAGTACATGGACGTAGGCAACGCCAATCACTGGACCTCGGAGAAGATGGTGTCGAAGCAGGAGATCCTCGCCATCATCAGTGCCAAGTTTCCCCTCCGTGAAGTCGGGAGGGTCAAAGGCAGCGCCCCGTCGGTCGATTACCAGTTTGTTGACGGTAGGGGCGATATCGGCGTTATCGCCTCCGTTACCGAACCCTTCTGTACAACCTGTACCCGTGTTCGCCTCACTGCCGACGGGAGGCTCGTCACCTGCCTTTTCTCGTCGCACGGTTACGACCTCAAGACCCTCATGCGGAACGGTGCCAGCGACACTGAACTGCTCGACGTCATCAGCCGGATATGGCGTGGCCGCAGAGACCGCTATTCAGAAGAGCGCCTGGCAGCGTTGCGTTCACCACGCGGATACGACCCGCAAGACCACAAGAAAATTGAAATGATCAGTCTGGGAGGGTGAGTCGAGCACGGTGTCGCCCCATCGCAGTAGTGGTGTTGACTGCGCCAAGAGAGGGTAGCAGAGCGCTTGCCGAGCGAAAGGAGGGGATCATGGTTGAACTACAGCGCATTTTATTCCTCACCGATTTTTCACCGGAGTCGACGCAAGCGTTAGAGTATGCGCGTGAGCTGGCCGACAAGTTTGGCTCCCGACTCTACGTGCTGCACGTCATCGTCGATGCCACGAGCAAACTCTACAACATGGTCAGCGGGGATTACCACGCCTTGGACCGGAACGCCCAGGAAAAAACCCGCGAGTGGCTCGACAAGCTGCATCGCGAGCAGCTCCATAGCTCACCTAACTGCGAGACCCTGATCGAGCGGGGCGAACTCTTCGAGCACGTCCTCAAGGTCGTGCACGAGAAGCATATCGATCTGATCGTCATGAGCGCCCACACGCACCCGGGCTTCCATATCCACCTGATCTCCAACCTGCCGGAGAAGCTCGTGCGCAAAGCCCCGTGCCATGTGTTCGTCGTGCACACCGGAACCGCATAAGGTCGCCTGCTAGAACGATACTTGGTGAGTTGCGGATTAAAAACGGACGGAGAGCCCGGGCAGTCCCCTAAGCGTTTTCAAATCATACACGGTCACGGTTCCACCGCGGCGGTGCTCTGCCAGGGTTACGACGGCGACTGTACCGGGCTGAGCGGAGTAATTGTGGGGAAACGTCGGACTGCCAGGGTTAATAACGAGGACATCGCCGGAGGGTTTGACACTCTCGACGTGCGTGTGACCGCACACGATCAGGTCCACATGACGCCCGAAGTAAACCTCCATGGTGCGCTCGAGCGGCCAGTGGGGAAACTCCTCGGGATCCAAGACGTCATGCACGAGGCCGATCGTATACCCTGCCGCCCCCGTGACCACTGCCTCGCGCAAGCGAGGATCTTCTGGCACCAGCGGGCGGCCACCGGAGCCGTCATCGCCGTTTCCTCGACAGGCTAATACCGGTGCGATTTCCTCCAGCCAGTCCAACACCGCGAGGCAGTGCAGATCGCCCGCGTGCAAAATCAGATCTACCCCGGCAAAAACAGTCCGCACCTGCTGGGGAAGTTCGGGCATGGCTTCCGGGATGTGGGTATCGGAAATCAGACCGATTTTCATGGGGAGGAACATCCTTTCCAGCTGCACCACGCAGGTGCAGGTCGGCAAGACTATAGCGTCTAGACACCGGCGAGGCAACGTGAAATGTATACCGCATGCCACCGATCGAGAGAGGGGGTGGTGCTATGCCAGACGTGCACACAGCTCTCCCGCTCACAGTCTTGAGCGAAGATGAGCGGATGTTTCAACAGATGGTCCGTAGCTTTGCTGAGGAACAGGTAAAGCCCCGAGTGATGGACATGGACCGTGCGGCCCAGATCCCTCATGACCTCATTGCCCAGCTCTTCGCGCTTGGAGTGATGGGGATCGAGATCCCCACGGTGTACGGTGGCGCCGGATCAACGTTCTTCATGGCCATTCTCGCCATCGAGGAACTCGCGCGCGTGGATCCCGCCGTCGCCGTCTGCGTCGATGTGCAAAACACCTTGGTCAACAACGCCTTGCTCCGCTGGCTGACGCCGGCCCAATACGAGCGGTTTCTGCCCCGTCTCGCACGCGACACGGTCGGAGCCTATGCGCTGTCGGAAGCAGGCTCAGGGAGCGACGCCTTCTCGTTGACGACCCACGCGCGGCGCGAGGGTGACATGTTCATCTTGAGCGGCCGGAAACTGTGGACCACCAATGGGGCGGAAGCAGGACTCTACCTGTTGTTCGCCAACGCTGATCCGGCAAAAGGCTACAAAGGGATTACCGGCTTTGTTCTCGAACGAGAGATGCCAGGGTTCGCTGTCGGCAAGAAAGAGGACAAGCTCGGGATTCGCGCCAGCTCCACCTGCGAGTTGATTCTTGACGATGTCCGCGTCCCACGCGCCAACGTGGTAGGAGAAGTCGGACAAGGCTACAAGGTAGCGATCGAGACGCTCAACGAAGGGCGTATCGGTATTGGTGCCCAGATGATCGGGTTGGCCCAGGGCGCGTTCGAGGCGGCGCTGACGTACGCGCAGGAGCGGCGGCAGTTTGGGCGGCCCATCGCCGAGTTTCAGGCGGTTCAGTTCCAGCTGGCAGAGATGGCTACGGAAATCGAAGCCGGCCGTCTGCTGGTCTACAACACAGCGCGACTGAAGGAAAGCGGCCAGCCGTTCTTACGGCAGGCGGCGATGACCAAGTATTTCTGCTCGCACGTCGCCGAACGGGTGGCTTCGCTCGCCGTGGAAATCTTCGGCGGGGTGGGTTACACCAAGGATTTCCCGGTAGAGAAGTTCTACCGCGATGCCAAGATCGGTAAGATCTACGAAGGCACGTCGAATATCCAATTGCAAACGATCGCGCGTACGTTCTTAGGACGGTAAGGAGGCACAGACATATGCCACAGCGCATTGTCACGGACAGCATGGCCGGATTGCGCATGCCCGATTTCGACGTCTGGAGCGAACGGGTGGCCACTGTCCTGGGACAAAACCCCGGCCCGTTTACCGGACCGGGAACCAACACCTATCTGATCGGCACCGGCAAGCGGCCGATCCTGCTCGACACCGGCATCGGGTTGGAGGTCTATGACCCCTTACTTGTCCGCGGTCTAGCGGAAACGAAGGGGGCGCGCGAGTTGCAGGAAATCCTTCTCACGCACGTCCACCAGGATCACATTGGTGGTGTCGCCCAGGTACGAGCGCGCTTCGGTGAGCTCAAGGTCTCGAAGAAGGCCTGGCCCGGCAAGGACGAAGCGTACAACGTGCCGCTGACGTATATCGAGGACGGGGCGTGTATCACGACCGACGGTGCGACTCTCCGTGCCATCCATACACCGGGCCACGCGCAGGATCACCTCTGTTACTATCTGGAAGAAGAAAAGGCGCTGTTTACCGGTGACCTCGTGCTGGGCGCGGGGACGACCGTGGTGCCAGAAGAGGGTGGAGGCCTCATCGCGTATATGGCTTCGCTGCGCAAGCTCCTCACCTTCGACATCGCCGTGATTTACCCTGCCCACGGTCCAGCGATTCGCGATCCGTACAAAAAGCTGCGCGACTACATCGCGCACCGCGAGCTGCGCGAGCAGCAGATCCTCGACGCCCTGCAAGCCGGGATGCGGGAAATCCCCTCCATAGTAAAGCGCATCTATACCGACGTGCCGGAGTTCCTGCACGACGCCGCAGGCAACTCTGTCCTTTCGCACCTGCTCAAGTTGCAGAAGGAGGGAGTCGTGCGCCGAGAAGGGACCCAGTGGTTTCTCCTGTGAGCTTATGTGGGAAACCGTCTGGCGAACTCCGCGCGAAAGACCTCCACTGTTGCGTCGTCGATCAAGGTAAAACGGATCTCGCGCAACGGCGAATGCGGATGGGCAGCGCAAAAATCCACTATCGCTTGTACGGCGATGGCGGCGGCGCGTTCGACCGGAAAGCCGAAGATCCCGGTACTGATCGAGGGAAAGGCGATGGTGGTGAAGCCTCGCTCGTGGGCGAGCTGCAGCGCGCTGGTATAGGCGGCACGTAATTTACGATCCTCGTCACCCGATCCCCACACCGGCCCGACGGCATGGATGATCCAGCGGGCGGGAAGACGCCCCGCGCCGGTCAAGGCCGGTTTTTCATGCCCCGCCGGGCCATGTTGTTGCACCCAGGCGGTACTCTCCTCCTGGATCTCCTGTCCACCGCGTCGCACGATCGCCCCGGCCAGGCCACCACCGTGGGCAAGCTGCGCGTTGGCTGCGTTGACGATCGCGTCGACCTGCTCCTCGGTCAAATCCCCCTGGTAGAGCGCCAGGGTGTGGCCAGATGGCAACTGCCGACTGACAATGAGACGAGACATACTGGAGCCCCCTCCTCGGAGCGACATACAGCCAGGCAAATCCCCTCCACAGGGCATGCCAGAGAAAACCACGATCGCCGCTATCAGCTAAACAATACCTTGGCCAGCTCCGAGCGGTAGTGCTCGGCCAAGGGGCTGCGCGGGCCGATCACCTCGAAAATCTCCAACATCGTCTTGCGGGCACCGTCATCGCGAAACTTGCGGTCTTTTTTCACGATCTCCAGCAGTTCGCTCAGCGCCTCTTCGTAGCGGCCGGAGGCGGCCAGGAGCTGCGCCAGGCTGAAACGCGCTTCGCAGTCGTTGGGGTTGGCAGCGAGTCGCGCGCGATACCGCGCTTCATCTGCCGGGTTGGCACCGCCCTGCTTGAGTCTGATTTGTGCAGCCAACTGTTGTGCCGCAGCATGCTCCTTGGCGTTGACCGGCACACGGTTGAGCAAGGACAAAGCGTCCGCCTCTGCTCCCCGCTGGGAGAGGATGCGTGCCAGCCCGAGCAACGCCTGGGGTTGCGTGGCGCTCTTGGAGAGGGCGGCACGGTAGACGCTCTCCGCCTCCTGGAGCTTTCCCGACTCCTCCAACCGCTTCCCCTCTTGCGCGAGGGTATCGGCTTCGGAAGGCAACAGCTGCTCGATAAAGCGGCGGATCACCGACTCAGGTTGCGCCCCGAGAAACTCGGCGACGATAGCACCGTCACGCACCGCCTTCACCGCAGGAATACTGTGGATATTGAACGCCTGGGCAAGCATCGGGTTGTGATCGACGTTGACCTTGGCCAAAAGAAACTTACCCTGATACTCCGCTGCCAGCCGCTCCAGGACCGGACCAATGGCCCGACACGGTCCACACCACGGCGCCCAAAAATCGACGATCACCGGCACGCTATGCGAGCGCTCGACTACCGCGGTGTCAAAATCACGGTCGCTCACCTCAACGGTCCATTCATGTGCCATGCGATTCCTCCTCTGTGTCTCGTGTGGTTCAGGAACAGGACACACCGTCACGGTAGCACAGCAGCCCCCTCTTCCGCTATTCCAGTAGTGGCTTGCCAGTCCACAGGAAATTTGCGAAATGTAAAGCTTCCTACGTATAGCCGGAAGAGAAGGAGCTCCTATGGCCGCAAAGACGATGTTCGAGAAAATTTGGGAGTCGCACGTGGTGCGGACGGAACCCGATGGGACGGCACTGTTGTATGTGGACCGCCATCTGGTGCACGAGGTGACATCCCCCCAGGCGTTCGAGGGGCTGCAACTTGCCGGACGCAAGCCCCGTCGGCCCCTCGCCGCCCTCGCCGTCCCCGACCATAATGTCCCGACGACCGATCGCGACAAGCCCATCGCCGATCCAGTCAGCGCCAAGCAGGTGGAGACATTAGAAGAAAATTGCCGCGCGACGGGCATCCCGTTCTTCTCCATGCGCGACATCCGTCAGGGAATCGTGCATATCATCGGACCGGAGCAAGGCTTCACTTTGCCGGGGATGGTGATCGTCTGTGGCGACTCGCACACCTCCACCCATGGTGCGTTTGGCGCCTTAGCCTTCGGTATCGGGACGAGCGAGGTCGAGCACGTTTTGGCCACCCAGTGTATTGTCCAGAAACCGGCAAAGACGATGGAGGTGCGCGTCGAGGGGACATTGCCGCCATACTGCAGCGCGAAGGACATCATTCTCGCGATCATCGGCAAGATCGGCACTGCCGGTGGCACCGGCCATGTGATCGAGTATACCGGTTCAGCCATCCGGGCGCTCTCTATGGAAGGGCGCATGACGCTCTGCAATATGTCGATCGAAGCCGGGGCCCGTGCTGGGATGGTCGCCCCGGACGAGAAGACATTTGCCTACTTGCAGGGCAGGCCGTTTGCCCCCAAGGGAGAGATGTTCACCCGTGCGGTGGCGGCCTGGAAGCAGCTTCCCACCGATCCGGGCGCACACTTCGACAAGAGGGTGGAACTGAACGCCACGGATTTCGTCCCCCAGGTCACGTGGGGAACAAATCCAGGTATGGTCACCGATGTGACCGGGAGAGTTCCGGACCCCCGTGCGATGCCAACCCCACAGGAACGCGAGGCCGCCGAGCGTGCACTGGCGTATATGGGGCTCACCCCGGGGACGCCGATCACCGAGATCAAAATTGACCGCGTCTTTATCGGTTCCTGCACCAACGCGCGCATCGAAGATCTGCGCCTGGCGGCCCGATATGTCAAAGGCAAGAAAGTTGCCCCTACAGTCCGCGCCATGGTGGTGCCCGGCTCCGGCCTGGTGAAAAAGCAGGCTGAAGAGGAGGGGCTCGACCGTATTTTTATAGACGCTGGCTTTGAGTGGCGCGAACCGGGCTGTTCCATGTGTCTGGCGATGAACGCCGACGTGCTCCAACCCGGGGAACGGTGCGCCTCCACCAGCAACCGCAATTTCGAAGGCCGCCAAGGTCGAGGGGGACGAACCCATTTGGTGTCTCCGGCGATGGCAGCGGCAGCAGCGATCGCCGGACACTTCGTCGATATCCGCCATTGGGCATGAGGAGGAGAAAAGCGATGGAAGCATTCACCGTACTGACCGGCCTCGTCGCTCCGCTCGACCGCGTCAACGTCGATACCGACCAAATTATTCCCAAACAATACCTGAAAACAATCAAGCGCACTGGCTTGCGCGAGGGGCTCTTCTCGGACTGGCGCTACGGGAAAGACGGGACTCCTGATCCCGACTTTTTCCTCAACCACCCGCGCTACCAAGGAGCGACGATCCTCCTCACGCGCGACAATTTCGGCTGCGGCTCGTCGCGCGAGCATGCGCCGTGGGCGCTGCTCGATTACGGCTTTCGCTGCATCATCGCGCCCAGCTTCGCCGATATCTTCTACAACAACTGCTTCAAGAACGGGATGCTGCCAGTGGTGCTGCCCACCGACGTAGTGTCGCAGCTCTTCCGCGAGGTCGAGGCCCAGCCCGGATATCGGCTGACGGTCGACCTGGCCGCACAAACCGTGACCACGCCATCCGGCACCCAGTTCTCCTTCGCCATCGATCCCTTTCGGAAACACTGCCTGCTCAACGGTTTGGACGAGATCGGCCTGACGCTGCAGCACGAAGCCGAGATCACAGCGTACGAACAGCGGCGCAAACAGGAAGCACCGTGGCTGTTTCCGGATCTCGAGTGAAGCATGGCGACCTATTCCCTGACGACGCAAGAACGCGACCTCCTCCAGCAAGCGGCCGGGATGGCGGGTGACCGGCTCGCCCGGCAAGAGAACGACGTCGGCGTACGGGCGATGGAGACGTTGCTCGCTCACTTGGACACCCAGCCGACCCAGGTGTGGCTGAACCAGGCGCAGCGTGAAGTGCTAGGCAAGATGCTCATGAACATCGCCTACGACCTGCTCCGTGCGGATCAGGAGGAAGAAGCTGCTGTAGCGGAAGCGCTCGCTGAGCGGCTCTTTCAAGAGGAGGGCGAGGAAGGCACGAAAGAATGAAGTTTGGGGTTGTCATCCGCAATATGGGGCCGCAATCGACACGCGAGACGATTGCAGCATGCGCGCGTGCCGCTGAAGCGGCAGGTTTTGACGCCGCGTTTGTCGTCGATCACCTGGCCATCCCGCCGGATCAGACCGAAGGGTCGGGAGGCCGCTACCTCGATCCGCTCACGACCCTCGCTTACCTCGCCGGTATCACACAGAAGATTCGTCTGGGGGTGTCGGTCTTGGTGCTCCCATACCGTCCGGCAGTGCTGATGGCCAAACAGGTCGCGACCTTGCAGGAACTCTCCGGCGAACGCCTGATCCTCGGCGCCGGAGTGGGGTGGCTGCGGCAGGAATTCGAGGCCTTAGGCGTCGATCCGCGCAAACGTGGCGCGCTGACGGATGAGACGCTCGCTGTGTTCCACACCCTGTTCGCCAACGATGTGAGCAGCTACGAAGGGAAACTGATCCGCTTCCCAGCCTTTGTCTTTGCTCCGCGTCCGGCCCGTCCCCCGATCTGGATCGGGGGGAGCGGCCCCAAAGCCCTGGAGCGGACCCTGCGCTTCGGCGATGCGTATTACCCGATCGGCCTCCAGCCACCAGAGATCGCCCAGATCCGCACCTATTTCCAGGAAGAGGCGGAGAAACGGAGCCGCCCGGTACCCGAGCTCGTAGTCGGCGGCATGATCCGTGAGGGAGACCCTGCCGCGATGATCGACCGCATCGCGGCGTACCGCGAGGCAGGCGCCAGTTTCTACGTGCTCGGCCTGGGCCGCTATGCAGACGCCGACGTGTTTCGCCGAGGAGTCGAGCGGTTCGCAACCCAGGTGATGCCGCGTCTGTAAGCCATCGCCCACGCGATCCGCATGCACAGGCATCAGGAACCGTATTCCATCTTTTCTGGTGAGAGAGAAACATCCCGGTCTGTGCGATACCCGCACCCACTCAGCCCTCCGACGCGTGTGCACCGGATTTTAGGCCAAACGCAACAACCGCCGTGCAT
>JANWXO010000470.1 GCA_025057295.1 Candidatus Binatia bacterium
CTTTTCTGCATACTGGTCGGCCTCCACCACACGCAAGACCTCGTCAATGTTGCGCCCTACGTTGTTGTTATTGACGGTCATTGATTTGAGGATCCCCTTATCGTCGATGATGAACACGCCACGCAGAGAAATACCGGCTTCCTCAATCAGTACACCGTAGCTGCGGGCAATGTCCTTGGTGATGTCAGCGATCAGCGGGTATTTGATCTCGCCGATGCCACCTTTATCCCGCGGGACTTCTGTCCAAGCAAGGTGTGTGTATTTGCTGTCCACCGAACAACCCAGCACCTGGGTATTCAGCTTTTCAAACTCGGCGAGCCTGTCTGAAAAAGCAATAATCTCCGTCGGACAGACAAAGGTAAAGTCGAGCGGGTAAAAGAAAAGCACCACGTACTTTCCTTTGTAGTCGCTCAATGAGATTTCCTTGAATTCTTTGCCGACCAGCGCGGTCGCCTTGAAGTCAGGAGCTTTTTTTCCAACTGCTATCATATCCACCTCTTTTATACTAATTATTTTTTTTGAGTAATTATAAGATAATGCCTGTTAGCACTTTCGTCAAAAAAATTTGTGTCATGCCTTGCAGATGTTTTTGAACAGGTCTTCGCTACCTGGTTCCGGCTTCCACAGTGGTTTGCTACGGTGATCGCGCAATTTGTACAATCGGCCGTCTTTTTTTATCGTAATCACATGCCACTTGCCGTCGTGCCGGCTTGCGGTAATCTCGACTTTATCGCCCTTTCGGATTTCAAGTTTTTGCTGCACCAAATACCATTTTGGTGCCAAAACAAT
>JANWXO010000471.1 GCA_025057295.1 Candidatus Binatia bacterium
GGTTAACCAAATCGAGCCACTCGGCCTCGGTGATATAGCGCCCTTCGTAACCGCCTAAATCGACCCCGGCTGGGATTGGCGCTGTGGCAAAGACTCCGTCACCGGCGCCTGGGATTTCAGAGGTCCGGACTTCCAGGTATTTAAGGTACGGGCTTTTCTTGGGTGCCGAACTGCAGCCCAAGGCCACAATAACAAAAATTCCAATCCAATGGTAAAAATAGGGCATGGCAAAATTTCTCATTGCCACATAGAGCGTATATAAAAATGGTTTTCGCCCTGTTTGTTACCGGCAAATTTCCAGAACATGAAGAAATTTTATATCGAAACCTACGGCTGCCAGATGAACGAATACGATTCTCTTTTGGCAGAAAAAATTCTGGAGGGTACTGCCGAGCGCACCGACGATGTGCGTGCGGCTGATGTCATCTTACTCAACACCTGTGCCATCCGCGAAAACGCCCACCAGAAGGTCTATGGTCGGCTGCGGGAACTCAGCCACCTGCACCGCCGTGGTGCCAAAATTGGTATTCTGGGCTGCATGGCGCAAAACCTGCGCGAAGATTTGCTGCACGAAAATCTGCCTGTGGACTTTATTGTCGGACCAGATGCGCTGCGCCGGCTCCAAGATCTTGTCGCCAATACCAGCACCGAGAAGCAGAACCATACCACCCTTTCGCGCACCGAGACCTACGACGACATCACACCCAGTTTTGAACACCACATCCGTGGGCGC
>JANWXO010000472.1 GCA_025057295.1 Candidatus Binatia bacterium
GGCATAGATAATTCGATCCGACCGATCGAGTATGAGGTAAGCGTTATCCGATGTTTCTACCACCCATTCAAACCGCGCCCGCTCGGCATTCACCCGAGCTTGCTCTTGCAACAGCCGGCGGTATCGGTTCAGGCGCAATACAGTGTTAATTCGCGCCTGTAACTCGCCTAGATCGAATGGTTTGGTAATAAACTCATCCGCTCCGGCCTCGAACCCGCGAATCTTTGCTTCGCGATCGTGCAGGGCGGTGATCAAGACAATCGGAATTTGGGCGAGCATTGGATCGTCACGCAGCAACCGGCACACTTCAAACCCATCCATATCCGGCATCATCACATCGAGCAGGATGAGATCGGGCTGGTGCTGTTTGGCCAATTGCAACGCCTGATCACCGCGCTGCGCAGCCAGCAGACGGAGGTTGAAGGGGGCTATGGTTTCGATGAGCAACGCGCGCATTTGCTCATCGTCGTCAACAATTAGCACTGTATTCTGCTCCATGGTTATATCCTACCACGGAGCTGCTACCATTGGGGTGACAAAATTGTCTATAAGCGGTCTGTACTGCGCTTAAATCGGCCCTACCTTCCCTTGAGTCGCTCGCACGATGCTTAATACCTCCTCATCACTGAGCGGGTTGCCATTCTGTTCCCACCATTGCCGGTACCAGCTCAAGTTGGCGGTGAACCCACGAATGACTTCATCGCGATTGAGGGGCGGCACCTTG
>JANWXO010000473.1 GCA_025057295.1 Candidatus Binatia bacterium
ACGATGACGGTCTTTGATCTGCACGCCGAGGCCTTGGACGAATACCGCAGCTTCGTCCGCGCCTACATCAACATCGCCGACGAGCGCATCCGCGACTTCGTAGATCGTCACGTGTTCGCCAAGGATGGCGCCCTCTGGCCGGAGCCGCTCGTTCAGCTCAGCCCCGGCTACCGGCCTGCCCACACCGTGGATGAGCTGGCGCGCGAAGGCGTGCTGTGCCAGGCGACCGCGCAGGTGTTCCGCCGTGATCCCGACCAACCCTTCCGCCTGCACCAGCACCAAGAAGACGCCATCCGCCGCGCGCGCGACGGGCGCAGCTACGTGGTCACCAGCGGCACCGGCTCGGGCAAGAGCCTGTGCTACTTCATCCCCATCGCCGACGCCGTGCTGCGCGGAGGCGCCGCGCGCCCGACGCACACGGTAGCCCTGGTGGTGTATCCGATGAACGCGCTGGTGAACTCGCAGTTCAATGCCCTGCGGGACTTCAAACGGCGCTACGAGGAGACTTACGGGCGGCCCTTCCCGCTGACCTTCGCGCGCTACACCGGCGAGGTGCAGGGCGAGGCGCGCGAGCAACTGCGCGCCAATCCGCCGCACATCCTGCTCACCAACTACGTCATGCTCGAGCTGCTGATGGTGCGCCCGGAGGACCGCGGGCTATTGGGCGAGGGCGAACTGCGCTTCGTGGTGTTCGACGAGCTGCACACCTACCGCGGCCGGCAG
>JANWXO010000474.1 GCA_025057295.1 Candidatus Binatia bacterium
TGAATGGCGATGGGCGAAACAAGGAATCGCATGACAATCCGGCGCGGCGCGCCCGTGTCGCCACGAGCCGCATACTCGCGCAGCATCTCGACATTCTTCGCTGCCGTCTTGTCGGTGGCCATAGCCGCCTCGCTCAATGGATCGAGTTCGAGATCGGCCGGATCGACAATCACATCAACCCCCTTTAGTTCGCCGAATTCCTTCAATTCGGGGTTGGTGAAGGCGGCCTGTACCGGCCCGCGCCGGCCCAGCATCACTACTTCGCGCACCTTGCTTTGGCGCAAGACGGCCAGCGCATGGTCGGCAATATCGGTTTTGGCCAGCTCATCGGGATCGGTTACTAGAATGCGAGTGACATCCATCGCGACATTGCCGTTGCCGACGACCACAACCCGCTCAACATTCAAATCAACCTCAAGATCGCGGTAGTCAGGCCGGCCATTATACCAGCCGACGAAGGCGGTTGCCGGCATACTGCCGAACAGATCCTCGCCGGGAATGCCCATCCGCCGATCCGATTGCGCGCCAACCGCGTAGACAATCTGATCATAATACGCACGCAGGTCGTCGCGCGTCAGATCAACTCCAAAGGTGACATTGCCGAAGTAGCGAACGCTGTTGTGGGCAGCCAGTTTGTCGTAGATGCGCGTGACGGCCTTG
>JANWXO010000475.1 GCA_025057295.1 Candidatus Binatia bacterium
CGCTTCCCGCGCCGTGTCGTCGGTGTCCCCGGTGTAGCGATGGAACGACACCGGGAACGGCTTTCCTTCCCGCCGCTCGTACGCCGCGCGGAGGCTGTCCAGCGCCTGAAACTGCGAGTTGACCAGCGCGTTCATCGGATAGACGACCAGCGCCGTCACCCGTCCGGCGGCGGGCGGGTCGGCGAGCAGGGCGTCCACCATCGGCAGAAAGTACGTCAGGCTTTTACCGGAGCCGGTGCCGCTCGTGACGACGTAACCGCCCCCGCCGCGCGCTTGCCGCAGCGCCTCGACCTGATGCCGGTACAGCCGGAACGGCCGCCCGTCGGGCGCACGGAAGATGCGCGCGCTCGCGGCCTGGACGACGCCCCGTTGCGCCAGTTCGTCCACGGTCTCGCCGCGTGCGTAGGACGGACTCAGTTGGAGCAGAAAATCCGGCCACAGGCGCGATTCTTCGTCGAGGGCGCGTTCGACGTACGCCCGCGCCCGCTCGTCGGCGATGGCGACATACGACCGGACAAAATCGCGGTAGTCGGCCAGCACCCGCGCGTGCAAGTCAAAAACGCTGAAACTCATCGCGGCTCCTCAGGGTTGGG
>JANWXO010000476.1:0-302 GCA_025057295.1 Candidatus Binatia bacterium
CCTCGGCGTAGACGGCTTTCGCGCAGACGCCGTGCCCTACCTCTTCGAGCGCGAGGGCACCAACTGCGAGAACTTGCCGGAGACGCACGCCTACCTCAAGGAGCTGCGCCGCGTGTTGGACGCCGAGTACCCCGGCCGCATCCTTCTGTGCGAGGCCAATCAGTGGCCGGAGGACGTGCGGCCCTACTTCGGCAATGGCGATGAATTCCACCTCGCCTTCCACTTCCCGGTGATGCCGCGACTGTTCATGGCCCTCAAGCGCGGCGAAGGCTCGGCTGTGGCGAACATCCTCGCGCGCACGC
>JANWXO010000476.1:312-579 GCA_025057295.1 Candidatus Binatia bacterium
CCGAATTGCCAGTGGTGCACCTTCCTGCGCAACCACGACGAGCTGACGCTGGAAATGGTGACGCCGGAAGAGCGCCGGTGGATGTGGGAGCAGTATGCGCCGGAGCCGCGCATGCGCCTGAACCTCGGCATTCGCCGCCGCCTCGCCCCGCTGCTGGACAACGACCGGCGCAAGCTGGAACTGGCGCACTCACTGTTATTCACGCTGCCCGGCTCGCCCATCCTGTATTACGGCGATGAGCTGGGCATGGGCGACGACATCCGGCTG
>JANWXO010000477.1 GCA_025057295.1 Candidatus Binatia bacterium
ATTCGGTAGACGCTGAACAGGCGCAGCGCGGTCCAGTACGCCTCGCCCGGGGCCCTCGCCCCGTCGACAGGCGCCGCCGGAACCGCGGCGGCGGGCATCAGCCGTCCCGCGGACCGAGCCGCCAGTGCTCCTCGCTGCAGTAATGCCGACCGCCCGCGCTGCGCGCTTCGGTCTTCGGCAGATTGAGGCCGCAGTGCGCGCAGCGCACGAGCGGCACGCCGGCGTCGGCGTGCGGCGCGCCGCGCCCGCGCCCGGCGAGCGCGCGTCGCAGCAGCCAGGCGAGCAGCACGACGACGAGAAGGATCAGCAGCAACCGGCCCATGCGCGCATTATCGCCGGCCGGCCGCCGCGCGCTGCGAAAAAAGGATGGTCGGGGTGACTGGATTCGAACCAGCGACACCTGCGTCCCGAACGCAGTACTCTACCTGGGTGAGCTACACCCCTAGCTAGGAACGACGGGACACCGAATAGGCGGCCAATTCTAGCAGAGAGTCCCGGTACGCCGAGGGCGCAAGCGGCTCGAGCGCCGCGCGCGCTGCCTCGGCCTCGCGCTGCGCGAGCTCGCGCGTGTACTCGAG
>JANWXO010000478.1:0-277 GCA_025057295.1 Candidatus Binatia bacterium
GTAGTAGCGCGGAAGCTCCTTCGGCGTGCCGCCCGCAAGCTGGATCGAGCGCCAGCGGCCGCGTACCCAGCGGTGAAGCTCGTTGAAGAGTTCGGCCTGCAGTACCCACTTGTCGCGCTGACTGCGTCCGCCGAGCCGGTTGATGCGGTAGCGAAGCGGGCTGTCGCCCTCGCCGTAGAGCCGTTCGACCAGCCGCGCGGCGAACTTGCGGTCGGGGGCGGCCCACGAGACACGCTCGTAGAGGTCGATAAGATGGCTTTTGTTGATGCGCGTCGGC
>JANWXO010000478.1:287-538 GCA_025057295.1 Candidatus Binatia bacterium
AGTTGATGATGACGAACATCTCGGCGGCGAAGTCCTCGCTCCTGCCGTCGAAGATGATGCACGGCACATGGATCGTCGCGGCCTCCGCCGGCCGCTCCTGCATGTAGAAGTAAAGCGCCGCAAGCCGATGCTGGCCGTCGATGATCAGGAACTTGCCCGCGGGCTCCGACAGCGTGCCGAAGCCGTCGGCGTTCTCGGCGCGGAACTGCAGCCGCTCGTGCGTAAAGAGGAGCACCGTCCCGGGGATCGCC
>JANWXO010000479.1 GCA_025057295.1 Candidatus Binatia bacterium
GGCGTAGGGAGGAAAGGGGTGGAAGCTCTCGGCTGGACGTGATCACCGGCCTCTGAGGAAGCGATTGATGTCTTCGTTCTTGCCCAAGACGATGAGCGCATCCGACGGAGTGATGGGAAGCTGGGGATCTGGGTTGACGTGGATTTCGTCGCGCAGTGTGTCCCGCACCGCGACGACGGTGATGCGGTAGCGCTGCCGCAGGTTGAGTTCGGCTAGCGTGTGACCGACGATGTCCTCAGAGGGAGCAACTTCTATGAGGGCAATGGATTGGCCGAGGTTGAGGGTGTCGAGAAAGTTGGGATTTGCCAGGGTGCGAGCCGTGCGCTGTGCCATATCTGCTTCGGGGAAAATGACTTCGGCAACCCCGAGGTGTTGTAGTAAACGCCGATGATCTTCGCTGACTGCCCGTGCCACGATGTGGCGGACCCCCAGGTCGCGCAGGTGCAAAACAGCCAGCAGGCTAGTGTCGAGAGGCTCGCCCAGCGAGATCACCACCGCATCGTAGTCGTGCAACTGTAGGG
>JANWXO010000047.1 GCA_025057295.1 Candidatus Binatia bacterium
CAGCGCACCATCGAGCGCATTATTGCGCTGGCACAAGCTGAGCTGCCGGAGAGCGCCAGCGACCGGCCGGTGGATGAGGACTGGGTGGCCTATTTTTTCACGCTCAGTCAGGATGTCGGTGACGAAGGGATGCTGACCCTGTGGGCGCGCATCCTGGCCAGAGAAATTAGTTACCCGGGCAGCTATTCGCCCGGTACGCTCGATGCGGTGCGCACCTTGCGCAAGGAGGACGCCCACCTCTTTTCGCGCTATTGCTGCTACGTGTGGCAAATGGGCAATGGCGCCAAAGGCATCTTCACCTCTGCGCACGTCGACCGCTGGCTTGCTGAGCATGGCTTCTCACAGGCAGAGCTCGAGCGGCTGCGGAGTCTCCGGTTAGTCGGTTCAGTGTTGCGATATTCGCTCGTCGAGATGGAGTTCGCCCCTTCGGCATATTACTTCGGCGAGCCGTACTGCTTCACTGGCTCGCCCCTCAGCGTTTTGAGACGCTACGTCTCGGCTGTCCATTTGACGGAGATCGGCGCCGAGTTGTTCCCCCTCTCTGGCGCGCACCGCGACCCGGAGTATCTCGACTGCTTGATCCGTTCGCTCAGAGACGAGGACGGTATCGTGGTCTCTCGGGCCGATCCTCTCTAACGTGGGGGAACGGGGATCCCGAAGGCTCTTCACAAGAACCCTTCTCTCGCCTCGTCTGAAGCGATGAGTCGCGCTCGTACGAGGGTGTGACCGAGCGCGTTTACTCTCTCGCGTTGGGTTTCCCCGCCTCGGGTCACGGCGGGCACAGCGTTCCCCCAATGGTCGTTCTCTTGCACTCCTGCGAGTCGAAGAGGTAAAGGAGGCGTGGAGAGTATCGGTTGCTGGGGCTGTATCCGGGGTGCAGGACAGGAGGCAGGCGAGATGCCGAAGGTGCAGATTGACGATACCTTGGTGATGTACTACGAGCTAGATGACTATACCGACCCCTGGACCACACCGGAGACCATTTTGCTCGTCCACGGTGTGGCAGAGACGAGCAGGGTCTGGTTCGCCTGGGTGCCCCGGCTCGCACGCCGGTTTCGCGTCCTGCGCCCTGACCTGCGGGGCTTCGGCCGGACTTCTCTCCCGCCGCCGGACTATCAATGGTCCCTCGCTGGGTTCGCGAAGGATCTAAAGGGATTACTGGATCGTTTGCAGCTCCCCGCTGTCCATCTCGTGGGACAGCGCATTGGAGGCAGTATCGCCATGCAGTTTGCTCACGATTATCCTGCGGCCACCAAAAGCCTGGTCGTGATCAACGGGCCGGCGACGTTGGCACAAAGCGCGTTGCAGCCTGGCGCGTGGCTGGAGCAAGTGCAACGGGACGGAGTGGAGGCATGGGCCAGGTCGACGATGGAAAAACGGCTCGGCGAGGTCAGTCCGGCGATGCGCGAGTGGTGGATTCAGGAGATGGGGAAAACGCCTCGGTCGGTGATGGAAGGGATCTTCCGCTACGTGAGCACGATGGACATCACCGCGATTCTCCCCCGGATCACAGTGCCGACTTTGGTCATCACCAGTGATAGCGGTGCACTGGCTGCGGTGGAAACCGTGCGTGCCTGGCAGTCACGCATTCCACATTCTCGCTTGCTGGTTTTTCCCAGCTCAGCCTATCACCTTGCCGCCACTATGCCTGACGAGTGTGCCGATGCGACGCTAAGATTCATCGCACGCTTGTGATCTGTGATGACCGCATGGGGGTCGTGTTGCTGCGACGCGTGAGGGTCTTGACGAACAAGGAGTGTATGCTGGCAGCCGAGACACACCATCGAGACCTCCCCCTGCAGCCCAGCATCCAAGCGACACCACAGGTAACCCATGACGAATCCTCAAACGTCATCGGTAGAGCGTCGGGCCTCCAGAGAAGCTGAACCACTAAGCTGTTGCAAGATCGCGGTGTAGCCGCTGGTCAAAAGACCGGAGAAGACAATCAGAAGAGGAGGGAAACCATATGGCTCTCACACCGGCTGAACTGACGCAAACTCTGAGAGGAATGCTCGAGCGACGCAAGTCCTATCGGGATCATCCCTGGATTCAGCGTTACCTCAAGGGTGAGCTCTCACGCGCGCAGCTCCGCCTCTGGATCGAGCAGCATTACTGCACGGTCGGGGACGTGCACGACATCTTCGGCCCGATTTATGCCGGCTGCCCGGATCCCGAGGTGCGGATCCGTCTCTTGGAGAACTTATGGGAGGAAGAGACGGGAAAGGTCACTGGCTCGGCTCCGCACCGCGAGTTGATGTGTCGGTTGATCGAAGCGTTGGGCGGCTCGCGGGCGGAGCTCGCCCATGTGAAACCGTTGCCCGAAACGGTGGCGCGGCGGAGTTTCCTGCGCTTGGTGGCGCGCACGCGTCCCTTCTACGAAGCGGTAGCCGCGATCAGCGTGGCTGGGGAGGCGCAATTTGGCGATATGGCTGAAGCCTACGCCCGTGTCGGGGAAGAACGCTACGGCCTGAGCTCGGAGGCAACGGCCTTTTGGTGGGTACACGCCAAGGCGGATAAGGAGCATGGGGGCACGGCTTTTGACATTGTCGCGCGGTGGGCGCAGACGGAAACGGAGCAGCAGCAGGTGATCGAATCGGTTAGACAATCTCTGGAACTCGCCTGGTGTTGGTTTGATGGGTTCGTCCGGGCGACCGCGTGAACAGGTCGTTCGTGTAGGGTCGTGGACAGCGAGCAGAGGGAGAGACGCGCTCCCGAGAGTCTTGCAAAAGAGATACAGCTGAGAACTGTTCTCCCTGGAGGTGGACCATGCGGATTGGTTTTATCGGGTTAGGGAACATGGGTGGACCGATGGCGATGCACATCTTGGAGGCCGGTCATGAGTTAACGGTGTACGATATCCGCCGGGAGGCTGCTCGCCTCCATAGAGAACGAGGGGCACGCTGGGCAGACAGTCCTATGGCAGTGGCTGCAGCCAGCGAGATCGTGTTCACGTCGTTGCCCGGACCCAAGGAGGTTGAGGCGGTGGTAGTGGGCGAGGGAGGAATCCTCCAAGGGGCCGCACCAGGCACTGTCTACATCGACCTTTCCACTAACTCTCCCACCCTCATCCGCCGTATCCAGGCGCTGGCACAAGAGAAACAGGTTGCGGTGTTGGACGCACCCGTCAGCGGTGGACCCATCGGCGCTCAACAAGCGACTCTTGCCGTGATGGTGGGAGGCGATGAGGAGGTATATCGCCGCGTCAAACCCGTTTTGGAGGTGATCGGGAACAAGGTGTCGTATGTCGGCGGCATTGGGTGTGGAGCGATTGCCAAGTTGGTGCACAATATGATCGGCATCTGCATGCAGCTCGTGCTGGCGGAGGGGTTTACGTTGGGAGTGAAAGCAGGGGTAGACCCGCAGGCCCTCTGGCGTGCGGTGGCGGACGGTGCGGTAGGGCAGGGGCTGATGCTGAACTACGTGATACCAAACGTGGTCTTCAAGGGCGATTTCGATACCGTGCGCTTTGCGTTGCGGCTGGCGCGCAAGGATATCGGCCTGGGGACGGAGCTCGGTCGCGAATTCAACGTGCCGCTGAAAATCGCCAGCCTCGTCGAGCAGGATTTTGTCGAGGCGATGGCGCGTGGCTGGGGCGAGCGCGATTCCACCGCGCCATTTCTGCTCCAAGAGGAACGCGCGGGGGTGAAAGTCCGTCAGTCGTCATGAAGACCTCCAGCTGGTGGAGATGCGTATAGCGCCTCGGGATGGATCCCGTGGTGGCTGTTGGCAGCGGGGTTATCGGGCTTTTGCTCGGCGGAATGCAAAGTCCGCTGGCTAGTGAGTTTGCAGCAGCAGGACTCCTCTTGCTTGTCCTGCTCGGGGGTTTTATAGCGCGCCTGGACGGACAAATCCGAAGAGCAACAAGAGGGGCATGTCACGGAACGTGTCATCGTGGCGCGCAGCGAATTGGCCGACGCGCGACATATCCAACTGGAAGAACCAGCTGCGGCGATAAGGGGCGGGGAAGATATGGGGATCAAAGCTACCTGCTGTTCTCTCTCTTCGCTCTCACAGAGGGAGATTAGAAGAAACGGAACTACCTGCCGTTCCCGCAAAAGGGAATATTGACCGTTCCCCCCTTTGGAAAAGGGGGGCCAGATTTCTTCCTAAGGGCAGTACAGAAAGCGGGAAATTCTTCCTCAATCAGACCACGTGGGATTGGCACAGTCCCTAACAGAAATCCCCCCGCGCTGCGCGTGGCCCCCTTTGTAAAAGGGGGCGTTTTCGGATCCCCTTTGCGAAAGGGAGGGACAGAGGAAGGGACTAAATCATGAGCCAGCTCAGCCTCCCCAGCTTTGCTAGCCGCAAAGCGCTCAAGGACATTGTCGCCGTCCCCAAGGGCGTGCAGAGCGTCTACTCGCTCACCCAGCACGTCTGGGCCGGGGACAGCGATGCCGAGCGGCAAGAATCGAAGAAGAAAACCCGGGTCCGTCTGGAGACACTGGACGAATTTTTTCTCGACCCGGTGCGCGCGTACCTGAACCGTATCTTCAAGAAGATCGCCGACGGCGCGGGGCAGGACTTCTGGGTGCAGGCCGAGTTTGACGTTGGCAAATCACACCTCCTAGCCGTAACTGCCGTGCTGGCGGTGGGAGACAAAAAACCAAAGACGGTCTCCCTGCGTGCCTTCTCTCCGCGCGCTGAGTTTGTATGGGATGCAGCCGACATCGAAAACGTGGTGAGCGAGTTCCGGGTAGACCTACAAGCCGCCTGGGAAGAGGGTTGTTCTCTCAAAATTGAGAAGAGCTAGCGAGGTGTTGCCATCCAGAGAGCTGGAGGCACCCCCTTAGCCCGTCGGGGGGCTTGAAGGTTTCTTGGGGTCAGGAAGGAAGCCGGATGATCATGATTCCCTCACGCTGAGCCACGCACTTCGCACCAGGGACTGGAGCAGAGTAGCGTCGGACTTGCCGTCAGGGGCAACGCGGGCGTCAGGGCTGGTGTTCCCTTGACCTTCCTGGAGCGGACACGATACCGTCTCTGGTACGGAGTGAAGGACTGAGAGCCAGAGGCAGATAAACGACATGAAAGGAGGAGAGACACGTGGCACTCACATTAGACCTGGCAGAGCGTTTCATTGCTGCTGCCAAGGCAAAGGCGCAGGCAGCAGGTTGGGCGATGAGTTTTGCCGTCGTGGATACTGCGGGCAACTTAGTTGCATTAGCACGCATGGACGGTGCCCGCTGGATGACTGCGAAGATTGCAGAGAGCAAAGCGTTCACCGCCGCGACGTTCCGGCGCACCTCGATGGAGGTAGCGGAGCTGGCGAAGTCGCGCTCACAGTTGATCGACAGTATAGGCGCCCTCATCGGCAAACCCTTGCTCTTGGCCGGCGGCGGATTGCCGCTGGTTATGCAGGGAGAACTGCTCGGCGGTGTCGGGGCCAGCGGTGGGACAGAGGAACAGGACATCGAGTGCGCCAAGGCCGGCTTAGTCGCGATCGGGGCGGAGTGAGGTTCGCCTAGGCGTGCAGGAGCGCGGAGTGCGACAGCGGTGAGGCTGCATCGGTGTGTGCCGAGAGCTCTTGTGCTGCTCCGATACGACTGAGCTGCTTGGGGAGGAAAGAGAAAAACTCCTTGTGAGATGCTCGCGTGCACGCTCGGACGAGTCTCGATCGGTGCACGATCCCAGTCTGCTGAGGTGGCAAGAAAAAGTTTGCTGGAGGATACCGATAAGTCCTATCAGGCCCCGCCCTGGGTCACTGTTCCCCGCTCGCTGCTCGGGGCTCACCCCACTTTCGACAATCGCCTCATCTTCGGTGAGAACCTGCGTGCTCTGCGCGCGCTGGCACCCGAGTTTGTCGGCAAGATCAAGTGCATTTATATCGACCCCCCCTATAACACCGGCAGTTCGTTCGTCCGCTACCAGAACGCCTGGACGCATGCGGGCTGGCTCGATTTCATGCGACCACGGCTGGTGCTGTTGTGGGAGTTCCTGTGTCGAGATGGCTTTCTGGCGGTGCAGATTGACGACAATGAATTTGCCCGCCTGTTTCTCTTCCTGGCCCGCCTGTGTGGGGAGCAGAACCTCAAGGTCATTACCGTCAAGATGGCCGAACCTACTGGGGTCAAGATGACGCAGGTGATCACAAGCGGCGGTATCCCCAAGCTCAAGGAGTACATTATCCTTGCGGGTAAGGCTGGCATCCGCGGGCTGCACCTGGAGCGGGTGCCGAAAGACACGTGGGACGACGAATATCGCATCGTGCTCGAGGGGGTGAATCGGGACGCGCTCCTCGACCTCAAAGCGATCATCGACGATCCCTCACGTTCTGCCGGTGATATCCAGAGGGCGGATGACATTTGCGCTACCTTCTCCTTTGCCCTTGCCGAGGAGGTCTGCCGTCGCGAGACCGGGGGGAGGCTCACGCGGGCGTGGCTCCACGACAATGCCTGGCGGATTGTCCGCACCGTGGCAACGAGCGCGGGTGCCAAAAGACTCGCGGACGAGAAACGGGTCACAGTTGCACCGTCTGTCCCTGCCTTTGTCATCGAGACTGCGCAGAAAAAACTCTACGTGATCAAAACCGCCTACAACCCGAGCCGTCCACAACCACGTATCCGCCTCCTCTTCGCGGACGATTATCTCACCGTCCATCCTGGCGACTTCTGGCAGGATATCAAAACCACCGGGTTAGGGGATGAAGGCGGGGTGGACTTCACCAACGGCAAGAAGCCCGAGGCGCTGCTCAGGCGCATCATCGGTATGACCACCCAGCCGGGGGATTGGGTGCTCGACGCCTTCGCTGGGTCAGGAACCACTGGAGCAGTCGCGCACAAAATGGGGCGACGGTGGATTATGATCGAGCAGGGCGAACAGTGCCACACCCATATCATCCCGCGTCTCAGACGCGTCATCGATGGGACCGATCGCAGCGGGATCTCGCAGGCAGTCGGCTGGCAGGGAGGGGGGGGATTCCGCTACTTCCGGTTGGTGTAGCTGCGGTGGAGCCACCGCAATACGCAGGCGGTTGGCACAGACACGAGCTGTCGTTTCCGTTCGCTTACCGTGCGTGGAGAGTCGGCAGTACCTCTTCGCCGATCCGCTGGATACATTCGAGCACCTGTTGGGGAGCCGGACCCAAAGGGACGCGGCAGCGGATGACGAACCACTCCACTCCTAACGCGCTCCGCCAGCGGTCGAGTTGTTCCAGCCAATCTGCGGCCGTGCCCAGAATCATGTACGGTCGTACCTTTGCGACGGTGAAGTCGGATTCCGAACGAAATTCTGGGGTTGGGGCCAACATCCCCCAGCGGAAGTAGAATTTGCACTCTTCTACCCATAGCCGACCAAAAGTCCGTTCGGCTTCTTCCATACTTGCGGCCAGCCAGCCGTCTCGCAGGAGGGCGATCCGCGGGGTCTTGCCCGCCTTGACCGCTGCGTCGCGGTAGATGTCGAGCTGGGCTTTGAGCGTCTCCATGGTGTCGAAAAACGGTGCCATTGCCCACGCGTCACCCAGGCGACCGGCACGTGCAATCGATTTGGGCCCAAAGGCACCGATCCAGATGGGCGGATGGGGCCGTTGATACGGTTTGGGCGTGAGGTGGATCGCATCATAATGGTAGTACTTGCCATGATGCGCTACCGGGCCGGAGGTCGTCCACGCTTTCCGCATGACCTCCATAGCCTCCTCGAAGCGCCCTTCACGCTGCTTGATCGGCACGCCGAAGTGGTCGAAGTAGCGCGGGTGGTACCCGACCCCGAGACCGAGAATGAGGCGACCGCGGGAGAGAAGGTCGATCATCGTTGCCTCTTCAGCCAGGTGTACCGGGTTGTACAGCGGTGGCATGATGACGTAGGAACCCAGTTTGACCCGCTGCGTGCGTGCCGCGAGTGCTGCGAGCAGGGTGAGGGGAGCGGGAAACATACACTCGGTACGGGCGTGGCGCTCGGGAACGAACACGCCGTCGAAGCCTGCCCGTTCCGCCTGTTCGGCCTCTTGCAGGAGCTGGGCGGTAAAAGCGGCTGCGCGTTCTGCAGCGGGCTCCGGCTGCTCGTACGGTCCGCCGTGGGTGTCGGGCATGTAACCAATCGCGGTCATGTACTTCTCCTGTGTACGCGCGCGAAGAGAGCGTCAAACTCCCCTCCATCGAGCCAAATCCCGTGGCATTGCAAACAGGTGTCCACCACGACCTCGGAGTTGATCGCGCTGTACATGCGCAGCAGCGGGGTGGCGTCGCGCGGACAGCGCCCGCGCTTGCTGTTCAGCTCTTCTGAGGTCGTCGCGCCGCGCAGAGGAGTGAGTGCACGGGCATCTTCGTTCAGGAGGCTGGCCAGCTCGCGTTCGTCGAACCAGATGCCATTGCAGTTGGTACAGCGGTCGACGCTGATGCCACGGATCGTACGTGTGACAAAAGACTCGGTCTGGCACTTCGGGCATTGCATGGGAGGAGTTCCTTTTCTGCAGGGATATACAGAAACCTAACATAACGAGTGGGGAAACAGTACAGAGGAGCCGTGACGGATTACTGGTTCGTTTGCCCACCCCTCGCTTCTTCAGGAGACATCGTCCCTCTCGCCGTCACCTGTACTGAGGGGCACCTCGTTCATCCAGATCTGTTCGACCCGTTGCCGCCGTCGCAACAGCCGTAGCGTGCCGTCGGGTTCGAGCATCACTTCCGGCGCTTGCGGGTAAGAATTGTAGTTGATCGTCGCCATGGCCGCGCAATAGGCACCCGCACCTCCTATGACGACAAGGTCGCCGATGGCAGGACGAGGGACGCGGCGTGGTGCTAGCGTCTCTGGGTCGCCAGGCGCTGGCGTCAGCATATCGCCGGACTCACAACAGGGACCGACGAAGACGACCTCTGCCTCCGCCCGTCCTGTGGCGAGAACATCGATAGGATGCTGCGCCCCGTACAGCGAGGGGCGCGTAATCTCCGGCATGCCCGTGTCGAGTTTCGCAAACAGATAGCCGTCTCTTCCGGTGTCGACGACGTCGATGCAGGTAGCGACAATCGCTCCCGCCCGCGCCACCAAAAAGGTGCCAGGTTCGATTTCCAGGTGCAACGCGCGCCCCTCGCGTGCGCGGAACGCTTCGAGCTCGCGGCGCACGTGCTGTCCGATGTCGTGGAGGTCGGCAGAGGGCTCATCCGGCATCCGCCCGACTTTGAATCCGCCGCCGAGGTTCACGATGGTGACCTCCGGGAGCTCGCGGGCGATGTCGAGCGTCATGCGCGTCACGCGCTTCCATACCTCAGGGTCGGTGCCGGACCCGATATGCGTGTGCAGCCGTGTAATACGGACCTTGTAGCGTGCGGCGATGGCTTTGACCTCATGCAGATAGGCGTGCCAAATACCGAAGCTCGAGGCGGGCCCGCCAGTGTTGGTGCGGTTCGTCGAACCGCTGCCCAGCCCGGGATTGATGCGCACCGAGACGGTTCCACCGGGGACCTGCCGACCAAACTGCTCCAGCTGGTAGAGAGAGCAGGCGTTGTAGACAACGCCCTGCCGGACGAATTCGGCAAGGCGGCGCGAGGGAACTTGAGAGGTGAGCTGAATGTGGTGAGGGGCAAAGCCAGCCCGCAGCGCGCGTTCGACCTCAAAGTCGCTCGATGCATCGATGTGCAGACCGAGGTTGCGGAAGACGGTGAGGATGCCAAGGCTGGGATTCGCTTTCATCGCGTAGCGTAAGGTGAAGCCGTAGGGGGCAGGGAAAGCCAGGGCCTGGCGCGCTGCAGCTTCCAGGAGCCTCCGATCGTACACGTAACACGGGGTGCCGAACCGCTCCCGCACTTCTGCGGCTTGCTCCGGGGTGAGAAACGGCGTACAGTTCGGCGTCGGCACTGTGCTCATCACTCGTCCTCCTCGTGCTGCAGCAATGTATCCGGCGGCGAAACGCAGGAATCGCCCGTGGTCTGGTCGTCAGGGCAAGAAAAGGTAACGGGTTTCTCCGCGTTTGCCAATAGCTGGTGAGGTCGGCGTCGCGTTGCACCCCACGCTGACTGTTTCACCAGCGCTCGGAGGAAAAGGCATGAGCGTGCCGAGGTTGAGGTTGCGTGTCGGGGAGTGCTCACCCCTGATCGAGCTGCCGGCTGCCGTAGTAGGGGAGGACGGTCTCTTCCCCACGCTCCGGTTTCTCCTCTCCACGACGCAGGGCACCGTAGAGGGCTTGGGTAATGGGAGCGACGGCCGTGGGGTCGGTCATGACGTTCACACAGGCGACGCGGCCGCTGGCCAGGGCACGCTGCAGCGCCGGTACGATCGCTGCGGGTCGATCCACGTACTCACCGTACGCGCCGAGCCCTGCCGCCGCCTGTTCGTAGGCTACGGGACCGAGTTCGACAGCGACGAGACGGTCGCGACCGAAAAGGATCTCCTGGCCGTGCTTGCTCATCCCCCACCCCTGGTCGTTACTGATGATGACGACCACGGGGAGGTTGTGCTTGGCCGCGGTGTGGAACTCGGCGAAGTTGAGCCCCACAGAACCGTCCCCCGTCACGCACACGACCGGCTTGTCCGGACGAGCGGCCTTGCAGGCCAGAGCGAAGGGGAGCCCTACCCCCAGGCAGCCGAGGTAGCCGTGTGACAACCAGTGACCGGGCTTGCGGATGATCGCGACGTCGCTCATCCAGGCGGCGGTCTCGCCACCGTCGGCGACGAAGATGGTATCGGGGGGGACAGTGCGGACGATGTCGCTCATAAGCCGGTGGGGGTGGATGGGGCCTTCTTCCTCGGCCAGCTTGGCGGCGAAGAGGGAGGCCAGGTGACGGCGCACCTGCTGGATCGTCGCTTGCCACGTATGGCGCTGCGCTACCGGTTCCCGCTTGGCCTCGGCCACAAGTTGGCTGAGGACCTCGCGACAGTCTCCGGCGATGCCGAGGGCGACCTCGCGGTTGCGGCCGATCTCCTCTGGCTCCACGTCCACCTGGATGATGGTGGCGTCGTGTGCGATCACACTGTCGGTGCGGCCACCAGTGAACAGCCCGAGCCGGGCGCCCAGGACGAGAACGACGTCGGCGCTGCCCTCTGCACCCAGCATCCGCGCTGCGCCCAGAGTTTGAAAGGAGCCGCCGCACAAGGGGTGATCATCGGGGATGCAGCCGCGCGCCTTGCTGTTGGTGAACACCGGGATGCCAGTGACCTCTGCCAACTCGGTGAGTTCGGCCCAGCCGCGAGCAAAGAATACCCCTCCGCCGGCGAGGATGGCGGGACGTTGGGCCTGGCGCAACAGTTCCATCGCCTTGCGAATCGCAGGGGGACTACCGGCTGGAGCTGCCTCCGGTCGTGCCTGGCGCACAAAGGTTACCGTCTCCTCAGCCACCCGGCGGAAGAGCACATCGATAGGCAGCTCGAGAAAGACCGGTCCCGGCCGTCCACTGACCGCGTACCGATAGGCCATGGCGAACAGCTCGGGGATACGCTCGACGTGCTTTACCGAGTGCTGCCATTTGGTGACCGCTGCCATGAGTCCCATTTGGTTCACCCCCTGCAGGGGTAAAGTTTCGTCATCCCGCAGGGGGCTGCGTCCGCCGATGCAGATCAGGGGGATTGCGTCCATCATGGCGTTCGCCACTCCGGTCACGGCGTCGGTGACCCCTGGGCCGGCCGTGACGACGCAGACACCGGGCCGACCGGTGTGGCGCGCCCAGCCGTCGGCCATGTGCGCCGCTGCCTGCTCGTGGCGGGTGTCGAAGACGCGGACGTTGTGGGTGAGACAGGCTTGGTAGATCGGGTCGAGATGACCGCCGTGAAGGGTGAAGATCTCTGTGATCCCCAGCAGCTCCATCTGCCGCACCAGCAGTTCGCCTCCGTCTATTTTCGCCATGATGTCACCTCCTATGACTCCGAGCTGTTGCTCAGCCCTCCCCGCGCGCAGCTTCTCCCATCCCCAGTTGGGGGTACGAGCAAGGGGCATCTCCTCGCCATTTTCTGCCGTCTCCGCAGATGTGTCTTCTGGGTTACCATACCTCCGAGCCGTTCCTCACCACAAGCGGCGTGGCAGTGCACGTCGACGATACCCTGTTGTGCCAGCCACAGAGGGGAATACCCTGTCCCCTGCTCGCTCGTTCCTACCCGGTGTACGCCAACACTTTCCCCCAACTCGGACGGGCGGCGAGACGCTTGTAATAGGCCTCCAGCTCCGAGGGTAGGGGGATGCCAAGTTCATGCAGCACGTGGAGGTACGGGAGGAATGCGATGTCTGCGATCGAACATGTCCCGGCCAAGTACTCGCGCCCTTGCAGTCCGCCTGCGAGGATCTCAGCGTTTTTGGCCACCTCAGCACGCGCCTGGTCGATGACTGTCTGATCGCGCTGGCCCTCGGCAGTGAACCGCAGTTGGCGAAAGAGAGCGCTGACCGGCGCGCTGAATGTGGTCGGCTGCCACACCAGCCACTGGAACGCGCGCGCCCGCTCGGCCGCTGCTGTGGGCAACAGATTGGCGGCTGGAAACTTCTCGGCCAGATACAACAGGATGGCAATGGACTCCCACATGACCACGCCGTTATCGACGATCGTCGGCACCTTCCCGTTAGGGTTGAGCTTGAGATAGTCAGGGTTCTTCTGCTCTCCCTTCATGAGATTGACCGGGGTGATGGTGTAAGCGGCATGCGCTTCTTCCAGTGCCATGTGCACCTTGCGGCCGTTAGTGGAAAGATGGAATGTGTACAATGTGATCATAGGCTCCCTCCAAAACGGAACTCTTCCCTGAATCCAGCGTTCACCGACTTTTACCAGGTCGAGCGAGCACGTACACCTCAGCCTTACCGCTGATGATAGAGGGGATGCCCGCGGACTGCGGTATGTACGCGGCTGAAGTGGTCCCCTTCGAGGTTGGCGATGTAGAGGTCTTGCAGCCCCGGCCCGCCAAAGGCGCAGTTGGTGGGAAAGGCCAATTTCTCCCCCGTCGGATCATCGATCAGCATGGACCATTGCCCCTGCGTGTCTACTGTGATGACTTGATTCGCCGGGGCTAGATTGCCCTCTGTCACCTTCGCTGGCAGGGTGATGTAGAGGTTGCCGTCCACATCGAACGCCATCCCGTCTGGGATGGCAGGAAAGTCCTTGGCATACACCTCTGGCTTGCCGAAGGTCCCGTCTTTTCTGATCGCGATCCGCAGGCAGTCGTAGCGGGTGCTCTCCAGCACGTAGACCGCTTCTTCGCGCGGATCGATGGCCGTGCCGTTAGCCAAATAGAGGCCTGTCGCCACGACCTCGCCTTTTCCGTCCGGACGGATACGCACCAGCGCCCCGTTGGGCTCGGGATTCGTCAGCTCGACGAGGGCGGTGTTGATGTCTCGCGTGCTGGAGTTGGACACGTATAGATTCCCCTCCGCGTCGTAGCTGGCAAAATTGGGCAAGGTCAGAGCCAGCGTCCCGACTCGGTCGGCGATCATCGACACCTGCCCCTGCTGGGTCACCCGCATCACCGCCTTTTTGCCGAGGTCGCAATAGACCAAATTCCCCTGCCGATCCATGGTGATGCCGTTGGGGATGGAACCGGACGGCAGAGTGGTGAGTTCGCTCACCTGCCCGTCCGGACTGACTTTGTAGATGATGCCGTTCCGGCCTCCGCCGTACACGTTGCCCTCTTTGTCAACGACCACCCCCTCGGCCTGCATCACCCCTTTGCCAAAGATTTCGACCACAGCCAACGCATATGTAGCCATCGTCTGTTCCTCCTTGATCGAGCCGCTTCCTTCGACCGCCCGCAGGACAGGCTGGTCGAAGGGTGGAGGCAACGTGTGTCGTACCCTGCTACGCGCGCTGCACGCGTGGCCCGTAGGTGATCTCCCCCACTTCTGGCGCACCCAAAATGGCCAGCAGATACGCATCTTCGTTGCTCACGTTGCGAAATCCCTCCATCAGGCCGGCCGGAAAGGAGATTGTGTCCCAGGGACCCAGGGTCACCTCGTTCTCGCCCCTCTCCCCCCAGTAGAACACCCACTGGCCGGAGAGCGGGACGAACACCTCGACCGTGGTGTGGCTGTGCAACGGCGCACCCTTGCCCGGCGCCACCTTGGTGATCGCCATGGTGAAGCCGTGATCGGCGGTGATAGCCGGAAGATCTTTCGTCACCTGACCGACGATACTGAAGGCCTCCATTCCTTCAGGGATATACCCGCTCCCCATTGTCGAGTAGTCAATCGGTTTGAGCTCCGCAAAGCGCGCAATGCGCTTGCGCATCTCTTCCGTCGAGATCTGTACGCTGGCCATACGTCAACCCTCCTTTGTGTGTTTGCCGTTACTGTAAGGAGTCAGATTATCCCCTCTGCGCGCCAGGCTGCCAACTCCTCCCGGCTATGGCCGAGCAGGGTGCAGTAGATCTCCTCGTTGTGTTCGCCTGGGCGGGGGATCGGGCCGATGTTGCCGGGGGTGTCGGAAAACTTGATGGTCAGGCCCGGCACGAAGGTTCGTCCGTTTTCCGCGTCGTCGAGCTCCACCAGCATTTTTCGCTCCCATAAATGCGGGTCGTGTGCAGCCTGGGCAATCGTCTGCACCGGTGCTACCGGTACTTCGGCACGTTCTAGAATGGCGACGACTTCGGCGACGGTCTTCTCCTGTACCCAGGCAGAGACGAGGGTATCGATTGCCTCGGCATGCGCTGCGCGATCCGCAATACTGGCGAATCGCGGATCGCTGAGGAGGTCTTCCCGTCCGATCCCGCGGCAGAACCGTGCCCACATATCCTGCGGGACGGCGAGGATGTACACCCAGCCATCCCGCGCACGGTAGGCGTTGCTAGGGGCGATTCCGCCCGGGCTGTTGCCGCGTCGTTGCGGCTCCTTGCCAGTGAGGAGGTATTGGGCGATGGGAATCTCCATCAACGTGAATCCCGTGTCGAGCAGGCAGACGTCTAGGGACTGTCCCTGGCCGGTCATGTCCCGGCGGTGGAGCGCCGCGAGCGCTCCGATCGTTGCATGGAGTGCAGTGATGCGGTCGATGATGGGCGAATTCGTCATCACCGGTGGTCCGTCGGGAAACCCGGTGAAGCTCATCAGGCCCGACATCGCCTGGCCGATGGGATCATAGGCCGGCCGATGGCGATACGGCCCCACTTGGCCGAAGCCGGACACGTTGATCATGATGAGACCTGGGTTGAGCTGGTGCAATGTCTGGTAGCCCAAGCCCATCGCATCCATCACGCCGGGGCGGAAATTTTGCAACAGCATATCGACCCGCGGCACCAACTCCTTGAGGACAGCTTTGCCTTTTTCGCAGCGCAGGTTGAGCGTAATGCTTTTCTTCCCCCGGTTATAGGCTGCCCAGTACACGCGCCCTAGACCGCGGGACTCGTCGCCTCCCGGTGCTTCAACCTTGATCACCTCTGCCCCGAGATCACCCAACAGCATGGCGCACCTGGGACCGGCCTGATAACGCCCGAGATCGAGGACGCGGATCCCGTCTAAACAACCTGCCATGGTGGCCCCCCTTTCTCATTTGACCCGTAGAGCAAACAGCTTCGTCTCTCCCCAGAGAGAGTCGGCCGTCATACAGTGCCCTTTCGAGGGACGCATTATCCTGCGAAAGAGGGACGATTGTCAAAGCGTTCGCTTTGCCGCTCCCCTGTCTTTTCTGGGTCAAGCCGGGTCGTTACGAGGACTATGGGGATTGAGGGAAGTCGCATCCAGAGCAGAACCGATGGTGAGCCAGAGCTGGGGCAGGAGGGGCCTGATGTCGAGGCAAAGCTGGCTCTGAGTCCCGCAGGTATACGGGGGGTCAACACCGTCCTTCTCTTCCTCTGCGGCGGCGACCAGCATATTGTGCTCCGCGAGATGGACGATGGCGGTGCGGGTGCAGATTCGGAGCCATAAATGTTACTGTCGGCATTCGTGCCGACGGGGAGGATGGCTCCGTTCAGGCCAGGAGGCACGGATCCCTGCTTGGGTCCCTTCCAATGTTCGCATTCACTCAGAACCGCCAGCGGGCGGCGATCGGCCTGCGGGCGGGAGTGAGACCACGTCTGCCCTTATCGTAGCCACTCACACGGTCGTTGGATCCACAACGACAATTCCCCTCGGGCGATAGCGAACAAAATCAGCGGTGTTGAGGGTCAGAATATGCGTCACGCCGGGCACACTCGTGGCCGCCACGATGCGCGCATCGTGTGTACTGAGATCCCCGAGACGCCGAACGCTCACGTTGAGCAGCCGCGGCGAGCGCATGTGAGCCGGTGGTCTGCTCGAGCGTGTTGTTGGGCTGCCGCCTCGCTGATCAGCCGACTTCCTTCACTACGGTCCCTTGCGACGCTTCGCTTCCTGGACCCTGTACGCGAGCAGGCTAAGCAAGGAAATGTACTCGACAGCGCGCTGCTCCGTACCTTCCGGAAACGAGTGACCGCCTGGGTTCCTGATGGCGAGGACAGCACCCTCGAAGAGGTGCGTCATGCCTTCCTGCTCATCCAAGTCGGTCTGGTCGGAGAGATCGTTGAAGGCCAGGACTGGATCCTTCCGTGAGAACACAGTCCTGACTAGGGGCGCACCATCGAGGTCGTGGCGACCTGA
>JANWXO010000048.1 GCA_025057295.1 Candidatus Binatia bacterium
CGGGAGGAGCGCTTCAGCGCGTTCGTCGCGTCCCATCGGGAACGTGCGAGGCGCCTGGCGTGGCGCTTGGTCGGAGGAGACGACGCTGCGGCAGAGGATGTGGTCCAGGAGGCCTTGGTGCGGGCGTACCGAGCATTGCCTGGCTTTCGTGCGGAGGCGAGTTTGGCGACCTGGTTTTACCGCATCCTGGTCCGTCAGGCGCAGAACTACCGCCGCTGGCGTGCCGTGCGCGCGCTCTGGAGTGGAGAGGGGAGAGCTGCGCTGCCTGCTGCTGTTTCTGACGGGTACGGTGACCCAGGACTCAGGCGCAGAATTGCCCAGGCGCTCGATCGGTTGTCGCGGCGCCAGCGAGAAGCCTTTATTCTCGTGCACCTGGAGGGGTTTACGGTACAAGAGTGTGCGGATCTGCTCGGGAAACCGGTCGGGACGGTCAAGAGCCATCTCCACCGTGCCCTGACCACCTTGCGCCAGGAACTGGTCGATGTGTACGAACCCCAAGGAGCCCCACGGTCATGACGGACCACGACGAGAGGTATCACAGAGACGAGGCGGAGGCCTTCATCGCGTGGGTGGCAGCCCATTATACACCTCCGTCCCTCACCTCGGCACAGCGCGTCGCCTTTGACCGTGCCCTGGCCGAGCGTATCGCCCGACGCGGGCAAACGACCCTCCATCGCTCGGTGGTGGGTATTGCCGCTGTCTCGTGCGCAACCGTGCTGTTGTGGGTTGCCGCGCGGAGCTTCGATCCCATCGCCCCCACGGCAGAACAGCCCCGAGAGAGCGTGGTGGAGGAGGTGGATCGCTCTGCAGCGAACGAGGCGGCTTTGCTCGTCCTTGCGTATGACAGCGCGGAACTCTACAGCGACGACGGAGAGGAGGAAAATTTCCTTCCCCCGGAGTACGCCGCGCTCGCCGCAGCTCTCGATCTCCCCGGCGATCGCTAGACACCATTCGCTCCCGGCGACTGTGCTTCTGCGGGGGTGTAAACCCCAGCCGGCCACCGCGCGTCTAAAGCGGTGTATCTTGCCATTGAAAGGAGAGAGAGATGAACACACGTTGGACGCTCGTCGGAATTGCCCTTGCCGTCCTGAGCCTGTCTGGTGCACTGGTCGCGGCTGGATGGGCCGGGTTTGGACCGAAGAGGCATCCCCACGGTCCTGGAGGAATCGGTTTTCCCTTCCGGGTGCTCGAGTCCCTCTCCCTCACCAGCGAACAGCAAGCCCAGATAGATGCGATCCGTGCTGCTCATCGGGACAAAGTGAAAGCGGTGTGGAGAGAGTTAGCCGCGTTGCGGGCTGAAGTGACGGACAAACTCCTCGCTCCCAGCGAGGTCACCGCAGCAGACTTTGCCCCGCAGGTAGAGCGGGCGGCACAGCTCGAAGCTCAACTCTTCCAGGAAGGATTGGCCGCCGGTCTGGAGGTGCGCAAGGTGCTCACCCCGGAGCAATTGGCGAAAGCGGCGGAAATCGTCGCTGAGAGACGGGCGCGCTGGGCTGAGCGGCGACGCTCCCACAAGGCGGAACAGTGATCCCATGCCGCATCTCGGAGCCAGAGTTGCGCGTCGATCCATGAGCAGCGCTCTGTGGATAGTGGTGGGGGTGCTCTGGGGATCTCTGCACCTTGCAAGCGCACTGGCGCATCCGCCGGTACCCTCTCCTCCCGACGAAGGTCTCCCCCCTCCCCCAGAGGGCACTCTGGAAGATGTGCCACCCCCTCCCCCCATGCCTCCTCCTCCCCGCGAGGGGCACCTCAAGCGGCTCATCGAAACCCTCGACCTCGACGCCCCCACCTCTGCAGCGGTTACGGACATTATTCAGGCGGCCGAGACCGAACACCATGAACTGCGACGTCAACTGTGGGAAGCGCACCGGCGCATGCGTACCCTCCTGCAACAGGAGACGCCGGACGAAGCGGCGATTATGGCGCAGGCGGAGGTGATCGGATCCCTGAGGACTGCGGTCCAGAAACTCCGGCTGCGGACCATGCTACAAATTCGCGCCCTCCTCACTCCCGCACAACGGCAGCAACTGCGAGAGCGGTTCTCTGCGCAGCGGCCCCCTCGCCCACGCTTCTCTTCACCAGAGGGGGCACCGCAGCGCGGCGAGCAGCAGAAAGGATCGCCTTGCGATCCCGGTGCGACAGACCCGCATCAGTGAGTGTTCCGTGCTGGAATGGTCCAGCGGTATACGGGGCGTCCCTGCACCCGCTCGACTCTGTCTGGTTTCCAATCTCCCATGTCGTATAAATGGCTGACGACTCGCGCGCCCGGTCTGAGTTCGCGCCACAGCTTGGGGCGCAGTCGCAGGTTGAGTGCAGGGGTGAGGAAGAGGGTGACGACCGTGGCTTCGCGCAGGTCGGTCAGCAACAGATCTTGCTGCAAAAACCGTACACGCTCGCTCACACCGGCGCGACGGGCGTTGGCGGTTGCTTCAGCAACCCGCAGAGGATCTAACTCCACGCCGACTGCCCGCGCGCCGAACCGGCGGGCAGCGGTGATGACGATCCGCCCATCACCGGCTCCGAGGTCGTACACGACGTCGGTAGGACCGACACCAGCGAGCTGCAACATGCGTTTGACGACGCCCAAGGGTGTCGGGATATAGGGCACATCGAGCGGTGGCGTACCGACGGGGAGTGGCGGTGTACATGCAACGCTCAGCCAGGGCACGTGGAGCAGGACCAGGACGAAAAGCCGGCAGGACCTCATAGTGTCACCGCTGCACGTCAGCGCATAGCAAGAGTCGCACGCCGCTGCTACCGCGTGACTCTCCTGACTTGTCTCTCTTTGCGGTTGCTGCAGCAGGGTGAACCCGCCATAATGCGCTGCGGCAGGGCATGGCAGCTCGCCTGCAACCGGGAGGGAACTGTATGAGAGTTGCGTTCGATATCGGCGGGACCTTCACCGACGTGATCGTCCTGGGAGATGACGGGCGACTGACCACTTCCAAGGTGCTCTCTCTCCTCGATCGCGTGGGAGCAGATATTGTCGCTTGCGTCCAGCAGGTCTGCACCGCCCCGCGGGTAGAGAACTTCGTCCACGGCACCACGATTGCCGCCAATGCGGTGATCGAGAACAAGATTGCGGTGACCGGTCTCCTGACGACGCAGGGGTTCCGGGACGAGCTCGAGATGCGCGGCCAGCGTCGTCCCAATATCTATGATCCTGACTGGGACCGGCTGCCGCCGCTGATTCCGCGCGAGCGGCGCCTGGAGGTGAGAGAGCGCATCCTGGGAAATGGGACAGTGGAGCGGGTGCCCGATCCGGAGGAAGTACGCCAGGCGGTCAACAAGCTCCTTACGCACGGCGTCGAAGCGATCGCCGTCTGCTTTCTCAACTCCTATCTCAATCCCGCGCACGAACAGCTGGTCGGCAGGCTGATCGCCGAGATCGCCCCCCAGCTTGTGGTGTGTCTCTCCGCCGAGGTGCATCCGGAGATCCGCGAGTACGAGCGCATGAGCACGACCGTGATCAACGCGGCGCTGATCCCGGTGGTGAGTGCCTATTTGGATCGGCTCGAACACCATCTCGCCGGTTATAGTGATCGCCTGCTGATCATGCAGTCAAACGGAGGGATCATGACGGCGCAGAACGCGCGCCGGCGACCCATCTCTATGATCGAGTCTGGTCCGGCGGCGGGTGTCTTAGCTGCGGCACGGCTTGCCGTAGAAGCGGGAGCGAGGCGGGTGCTGTCGTTCGATATGGGCGGGACGACGGCAAAGGCGTGTTTGATCGAGGACGGCACGCCGCTGGAGAAGCCGGGAGGTGAGATCGGCGGAGGTGCAACGGTCGCGACCCGGCTCTTTGGTGGCGGTGGACATGCGTTGCGCGCTCCTTCGCTGGACATTGTGGAGGTGGGTGCTGGCGGTGGCAGTATCGCCTGGATCGATAGCGGCGGGGCCTTGCGGGTCGGTCCGCAGAGCGCCGGGGCAGAGCCTGGACCGGTGTGCTATGGCCGCGGGGGGCAGGAGCCGACGGTGACCGATGCCAATGTGGTGCTCGGCTACATGAATCCGGAGAGTATTGCCGACGCAACCCTGCGTATCGACCGTGACGCCGCCTGGACCGCTATCCGCGAGCAGCTTGCCGGACCGTTGCGGCTCGATCCGCTCCAGGCTGCGTACGGTATCGTACAGGTCGCCAACGCCACCATGATGCGGGCTCTGCGTGCCGTCTCGACCGAGCGTGGCCGCGATCCGCGGCAGTTTACACTGATCGCCTTTGGCGGCGCCGGTCCAATCCATGCCGCTGAACTGGCAGGGAGTCTCGGCATCACGCAGGTGTACATTCCCCTCTTTCCCGGTCTGTTCAGCGCTTTGGGGCTCTTATTGGCGGATTTCCGCCACGATTACCTGCGCAGCATAGCGCTCCCCCTCTCCACGATCGATCCTGGGGCCATCTTGCAGCTCTATCATGAGATGGAGGAGGGAGCGCGTGGTGAGTTGCAACGGGAGGGAGTGCCAGCGGCAGCGGTGCAGTTTGAACGGTGGGTGGACCTGAAGTACGGCTATCAGATTGCCGAGCTCACATTGCCCTTCCCGTCGGAGCCCGCAGCGACCGACTTGCGCACCGCGCTCGCGCATCTGTTTACCGAGGCACACCAGCGGGAGTTTGGCTACAGTCGCGAGGATCCGATCGAATTGGTCAGCGTGCGCGTGCGGGCAAAGGCGACGGCGACCCAGGTGCGCTTTGCCGACTTGGTCCGCACGCACCTGGGTGGGAAGCGCAGGGCTCCGACCCCACCCATGCGCCAGGCGTATTTTGGGCCACGGCACGGGCTGCTCGCAACTCCCATCCGTCGGCGGGAAGACATTGACACGCCGGTCAAAGGGCCCGTGATCGTAGAGGAGCCGGATACCACCGTTGTCGTTCCGCCAGAGTGGCAGATTCGGCGCGATGAACTGGGCACCCTCATTCTCACAGCGCTGTGACGGTGTGGGACAGTGAGGGTTGCGACTCCACATGCTGGGAGACAAAGAAGGGGAGCATATGGCACGCGCGTTCGATCCGATTCTCGTCGAGGTGATGAAGAACGAACTGGCAGCGATTGCCGAAGAGATGGCGATCGCCGTGTGCAAAACGGGCCGTTCGGCGATGGTGCGGATTGGTGACTTCGCCGCTGCTGTGAGCGACGGCCAAGGCCGCTTACTTGGCCCTGGGTATGCCGCGCCGTTTCAGATCGGCAATTTTATCGAACTGATGCCGCACGTGCTCAGGAAATGGGGTGGGAGATGGAAACCCGGTGATGTCGTTGTCGTCAACGATCCATACGCGGGGATGGGGCATCTGCCTGATACGGCTGTCGTCGTTCCGGTATTCTGGCAGGGAGAGTTAGTGGCGTTCAACCTCTCCTATTCGCACCATACAGACGTAGGTGGCCGCTTTCCGGGCGGCTTCAGCAGTCAGTGCCGTGAAAGTTTTGAGGAAGGACTCCGGCTCCCGATCGTCAAGATCTACGAGGAAGGCAAGCGGAACGACGACTTATTGGACACCGTGCTTGCCAACGTGCGCGCGCCTGACGAGTGGGTTGGCGACCTGGAGGCAAAGGTGGCAGGATGTTGGCGCGGGGGACGGCAACTCGGCGCGCTGTTGGACAAGTATGGGGTCGAGGCCTTTGCAGCGTGCTGCGACTATCTGATCGACTACGCGGAGCGCGAGGTGCGCGCGGCGATCCGCGCGATCCCGGACGGTGAGTACGTGCACGAAGAGCTTTTCGAAGACGACGGTTTCGGCAACGAGGCGGCGCTTCCTCTCCGCTTAGCCATCACGGTAGCAGGAGAGACACTGACCGCTGACTTCACCGGGACGGCGCCGCAACAGCAGAGCGCGCTCAACAACCCCTTGAGCTTGACCAAGGCGATGGTATACGGGGCGTTGAAAGTGATCACCAGCCCTGAAGTGCCGGTGAACAACGGCTTCGTGCGCCCTATTCGTGTCATCGCCCCGCCCGGCTGTTTGCTGAACCCCCTATTCCCGGCTGCGGTCGGCGGACGTGGACCCGTCGTGATCCGTCTCTTTGACGTGGTGTTTCGCGCCCTGGCGAAAGCGTTGCCCGAGAGGGTGCCGATTCCTGGGGAAGCGGGGGATGTGCTGCACTATACCGGGCAGATGGAAGATGGACGCCCCTTCGCAGTCATGGATCTCGTCTTCGGCGGGTGGGGCGGTCGGCCGTCCAAAGACGGGATCGACGGTGTAGCACCGATGGGCTTTGGGTCGTATGGTGCCGTGCCAGCCGAAGTGCTGGAGCGTGAATACCCCCTCGTGGTGGAGCGGTTTGGCTATCTGCCGGACAGCGGCGGGCCCGGTCGCTCCCGTGGTTCGCTCTCGGTCGTACGCCAGTGGCGGTTCTTGCGACCGGGCCATGTCATGGTGCGCACCTGCCGCTTGAATCATTCTGAGGGGTTAGCCGGGGGGCAGCCGGGAGGCTTGTCGCTGAATATCTTGAACCCCGGGCGGGACGACATAATCCTGCCGCGCCAAACTCATATGCACCTCGAGGTTCAACCGGGAGACACGATCTACCACGTTATCAGCGGCTCGGGTGGGCATGGGAATCCGTGGACGCGCGCACCGGAATTGGTGTTGGCCGACGTGAGAGGAGAAAAGGTCACCATCGATGGTGCCCGTGAGCAGTACGGTGTGGTCATCGAGCCACACTCCCTCGCGGTTGACTGGGCGCAAACCGAGCAGTTGCGGCGGAGCCGGCGTATCGCCACTCGTCCCTGAGGAGCGTACACCCCACGCGGATCGACATACTTTGGTCACCGGCCCGAAGGGGAAAAGCGTGCCGCAACATTCTCGTGATTTCCTTACCTATAGCGGAGAGACGGCGGCCGCTACGGCATAAGCGGAGGACGAGAGAGCGACGACCGCAACCCTTAGGGATGCGGTCGCGTCTTCCGACATCACGGTGATGGAGAAGCGTAGGTGGCGAGGTGAAGCGCGCTCGTGCCGCCTGCCTAGCGTGACTGCACGCGCCCCATCCGTCCCGCGGCGATGCCGCCGTCGACCGTGACCACTGCGCCTGTCATGAACGAGGCATCGGGCGTGCAGAGAAACAGGCTGACCCGTGCGATCTCTTCGGGTTCTGCAATCCGCCCTAGGGCATGCTGTTGGCCGATGCGCTCGAGCTCCGCAGGGTTGTTGATATCGATCACTTCGGCCAGCATGGGCGTGCGGACCCCACCCGGGCAGATGCAGTTGATGCGGATGTGCTCCCGGCCGTGATCCAGCGCCAGGGATCTGGTTAGATGGATCGCACCTGCTTTGGCCGCGCAGTAGGCGAAGTGTTCCGGCATGCCGATGAGTCCTGCCACCGAGGCGATGTTCACGATGCTGCCGCCTCCGCTTTGTCGCATGGCCGGGATCGCCGCTTTGCAGCACAAGAAGATACTTTTCAGGTTGGTGTCGATGATACGATCCCACTCCTCCTCGCTCGTATCCTCGATGCCTTTGAACAAGGTGGCGCCGGCGTTGTTGATGAGAATATCGAGGCGACCGTAGTGGCGCAGGGCGCTGTCGACCATTGCCTGAACGTCGCTGGCTTTGGTCACGTCCGTCCTTACCGCTATGGCCTGTCCGCCCTCGTTGCGAGTGATGAGATGCACAGTTTCCGCCGCCCCTTGTTCGTTGATATCTGCGACCACGACCCTCGCTCCCTCCTGCGCGAAGAGCACCGCGGTCGCCCGACCCTGGCCCGACCCTCCGCCCGTCACGATCGCCACCTGACCACTCAGTTTCATACGCTTTCCCTCCTTTTTGCGCTCCCCTGTCCCTAGAAAGAACTCTGCCTGCTGTCAAGGAAAGATCCACCCTCGATGCTCTGCGACGGTCTTGACGAGCTCCCCAGCGCGCGGTAATACAATCAGAGCTTGAGCAAGCGCTCAATCAAATCCGGGAGTTGAGGTGTATATGGCGCGGCGGATTCTCCGGCCCGCGAAAAAAACGACGACGCTGATTCGTGACCCTGCCCTGCTGCAGCAGAAGCGAGAGGCGGTGGCGGAGGCGGCTTTCGAGCTCTTCTTGAAAGAAGGCTTTCACCGCACCACCACGCGTGACATCGCCCGCCGTGCTGGAGTCAGCGCCGGGGCGCCTTTTACCTATTTTCGCGATAAGGAAGACATTCTGTTCTACATCGTCAGCCGCGAGCAGGATCGTGCCGAAGAACAGTTGGTTGCGGTGCTGAGTCGGCAGATCGCTGAGGCAACCAACCGGGGCACTGACCCAGAGGAAGTATTGGCCTCGGTGGTGACCACGTTGCTGCGCGCGGTCGACAGGATGCGGCGCTTTATTCTGCTGGCTTATCAGGAGACGAAGTCGCTGAATACCGAGGCGCGTCAGGCGCTCATCGCGCGGGAAAAGCGCCTGCAGGCGCTGATCGGCGAGGCCATTCGCTATGGCGTCGAGCACGGCCGCTTCGCGCCGGACAATATCGCCCTGAAAGCGCACTGCATCATGGTGCTCGCCCATGCCTGGGCGGTACGCCATTGGGCATTCGTCGGGGAGCTGGACTCCATCGAAGATTACATCGCTTTCCTGCTCCCGCTCGTCCTGGCCATGGTGGAGAAGCGGACCGATGCCAAACAGGTCGGTACCCGTCTACGCCGCGCCGTGGCGGTTGGAACGAGCGGGACGGACGCAAAGGAGATCACCACCAAGTAGTGATATCTCACCAAAAAGGAGGCTGCGTATGATTCGTCCGGAACGGATCGCCCACGTTGTCCTCAAGGTACGGGACCTGGAACGATCGAGGCAGTTCTACACCGAGGTGCTGGGGATGGACATAATGAGCGAAATGTCCAAACCTCGCATGCTCTTTCTCGCCAACAATCGCCGTGATCACCACGAGATCGGCCTACTCGAGGTGGGACCACAGGCGCAATCGCCGCCGGCGAACACCGTGGGCTTGGTGCATGTGGCCTTTCGTCTGCGCAGCGAAGACGAACTGCGCGCGGCCTACCGCGAGCTCAAAGAGCGAGGGGTCCGTATCTCTTTCACCGTGAATCACGGGATCACCAAAAGTGTCTACTTTTTTGACCCCGACGGCCATGAGCTGGAGCTCTACTGCGACAACCCCCCGGAGGAGTGGGCGAAGCTGCCCAATCCGTATACCGGCATGGACAAACTCGACTTTGCGCCGGACGATCCCGGACTGGCAGATGTGTTTGCCCGCTTGCAGCAGTAGGCGCCGAGGCCGGGCAAAGGAGGGGGGATATGGGTATTCGTACGGGGAGCGAGTATCGCGAGAGCCTGCGGGATGGACGGACCATTTTCGTCAACGGCGAGCGTGTCCGGGATGTGACCACCTACCCGCCCTTTCGGCGGGTGGTGGAGACGCTGGCGTGGTTATACGACCTCCAGCATGAGCACCACACCCTCCTCACTTACCCCTCTCCCAAAACGGGCGAGCCGGTCAGCCTCTCCTTCCTACTGGCGGAGAGCGAGGCGGAGATGGAGCGGCGCTGGCGCGCAGAGGAGTTTCGCGCCGAAGCCGTCTATGGGCTCATGGGGCGGCTGCCGGACTTCATGAATGCCCTGGTGACCGATGCCGCTGCCGTCCACCAGTTCATCGGCCAGCGCGAACCTCGCTTCGGCGACAACCTCTGGCGTTACTACGAGGCATGCCGGGACAACGATTGGTGTCTCACCCATACCCTCGTCGACCCGCAGATCGACCGCTCGAAGGGACCAGCAGAGCAGGAGGATCCCTACCTCGCGCTGCGCTTGGTGCGGGAGACGGATCGCGGCCTGATCGTACGTGGCGCCAAGATGCTCTCGACCCTCGCGCCCTTTGCCAACGAGCTGTGGGTAGGGCCGTTCTACCCGCGCAAACGCGGCGAGGAGGCGTACGCGCTCTGTTTCGCTATCCCTGTCGAGACGCCTGGCTTGAAATTCATCTGTCGCGAGCCGTACGACAGCGGCCGGAGCCACTTCGATCGTCCCCTCTCGTCGCGCTTCGACGAGGAAGACGCGCTGGCCGTTTTCGACGATGTGCTGGTGCCCTGGGAGCGGGTCTTTATCAATGGCGACATCGAAGCCTGGAGCTACATCTTCTCCGCCCGCACCCCGGGGTACGCCTTGCTGCAGGCGGTGGTGCGCGGCACGGTGAAGTTGCGGTTTCTCACCGGACTGGCCTGTGCGGTGGCAGAAGCCATCGGACGGGCCGAGGCGCCACATTACCAGGCCCAGTTGGGAGAGCTGGTTGCCTACACGGAGCTGCTCAACGGCTTGATCCGCACCGGCGCGGCAGAGGTGGCTACCGCGCGGCGTACCGGTACACCCCCGCGCACTTTAGCTGCCGTCTTGTGGGTGCTGCTCCCCCGCGTGCATCTGCGCGCGGCGGAGGTGATCCGTCAGCTCAGCGGCAGCGGCCTGATTATGACGCCGACGGAGCGCGACTTCGCCAACCCTGAGATCGCTCCTTACGTAGAAAAATACCTGCGCGGCAAAGGTGTGTCGGCCAAACAGCGGGTGCAGCTCTTCAAGCTCGCCTGGGATCTGCTGGGGGAACAGTTTGGCAGCCGCCAGCTGCAGTACGAGTGGTTCTACGCCGGGGATCCCCTCTTCACCCATGCCCGCTTCTACCATTCCCCTATAGTCCGTCAGTACAAGACGTTGGTCGAGCAACTCTTGCAGTCCGACGCACGGCAAGGAGGGCAGTCATGAAGTTCATGTTGCACATCAACCCGGTCGTCCCTGCCTCCCCCCAGGAACGGGAGCGGTTGCGTCCGATCGCGCATCGGACCGAGAAAATCCAGCAGATGCTGCAGGAGATGGTCGAGTTGGCGCAGATGGCGGAGGATTTGGGCTTCGAGATCATTACCTACTCCGAGCATCACTTCTACACCGAGGGGATGGAGGCCGGTGCCACCCCGACGCCCCATCTGCTCAACCTGCTGTTTCACACCAAGCGTATCAAGATCGGTCCCTTGGGATTTGTCCTGCCCACCTGGGACCCGATCCGCCTCGCCTTGGATGTCGCGTGGGCCGATCAGATGAGCCGCGGGCGTGTGGTGGTGGGACTGGCGCGCGGCGTGTTTCCGCGTTGGGTCAATGTCTTGGGGCAGCACTACCAGGCGCAGCCAGCGGTGCTCGGCCCCGAGGCGGAGCGGCACAACCGCGAAGTGTTCGAGGAGCTGTTCCAGGTGATCAAGCTCTCCTGGCGCGATGAGCCCTTCTCCTTCAAAGGCAAGTATTATCAGGTTCCCTACCCTGCCGAAGGCTTCGAATGGTTGCCCAAAGAGGCAACAGCCCGCTACGGCGCCCCCGGCGAACTCGATGACAGGGGTTGGTTACGCAGGATCTCGCCGGTGCCCAAACCCTATCAGAAACCTCACCCGCCCATCTTTCAGGCGTTGACCATGACCGAAGAGACCATCCGCTGGGCAGCGCGGGAAGGCGTGATCCCGGTCATCTTCTTGCCGTTCCCCGACATGGCGATCAAAGGAGCGCAATTTTACACCGACGAGGCGGCCAAAGCCGGTCGGACGCTGCGGCTGGGCCAGGACATTGGGCTGGCGCGCTTGCTCTATATCGGCCACAGTTACGCCGACGCTATGGAGAGCGCCCGGAACGGCTCGGTCTTCCTCTTCCGCAACTTCCACTCCAAATTCTACTCCGTCATTCCGGAGACGATCGAGCCCTACATCGAGTCGGGCACGGCCTTTGTCGGTACGGTCGATGATATTCGCCGCAAGCTGGGTGAGGTGCAGGAGAAGATGAACCCCGACTATTTCCTCTGGGTCTGTGACCAGGGGTATCTGCCGCTCTACGAGGTCAAAAAGCAGCTCGAACTCTTCGGCACGAAGGTGCTGCCGGAGTTTCTCGGGTAGGGAAGCAGCGTCAGGAGGGGCAGATGGCGATCCAGCTACAGAACCGGGTGGCGATCGTGACCGGTGGGGCGCGCGGCATTGGGCGTGCGTATTGTGTCGGCTTTGCTCGTGCAGGGGCGAAGGTGGTGGTGGCAGACGTGTTGGATACGAGCGAAACAGTCGCTCAGGTGAAGGCGGCCGGGGGAGAGGCGATCGGCGTTGCCGTGGACGTTGCCAACTTTGCCAGCGTCCAAGGTATGGTGGACAGAGCGCTGGCAGCTTTTCACAGGATCGATATTTTGGTGAACAACGCCGCCCTCATGGCCAACCTCAAGATGGGCCCGTTTCACCAGATTCCCGAAGACGAGTGGGACCGCGTGATGGCGGTCAACGTCAAAGGGATCTGGCACTGCATCAAGGCGGTCGTGCCGGCGATGCAGCAGCAGCGCTACGGCAAGATCATCAATGTCTCGTCCACCACTGTCCTGATGGGCGTACCAGGTCTATTGCACTACGTGGCCTCCAAGGGAGCGGTCTTTGCCATGAGTCGCGCGTTGGCCCGCGAACTGGGTCCGCTGGGTATTCGCATCAACACGATCATGCCGGGGCTCACCCAGAGCGAGGCGATTCAGGAGATGAAAGCGGCCTCGCCCGTGCTGGTCGACATGAGCAAACAGTTAGCGGCGCAGGCGGCGCTCGGGCGGGAGCAGTATCCCGAGGACTTGGTGGGAACCGTGCTGTTTTTGGCCTCGGAGGAGAGCGATTTTATCACCGGCCAGAATATTACTGTCGACGGCGGAGTCGCCCACTGGTGACAGGGAGGGATCTCCCCGTCATGGACAGTAGCGCATGCGTTCGTCGTGCTCACGAGAGACTACAGGAGGGAGCTATGAGTCTCTACCAGGTCAACAAATTTCTGCGCGACATCAACTGCAGTGCCGCGTTGGCGGAGCGGTGTCGGACCGAACCCGACGCGGTGCTGAGCCAGTACCAGTTAACCGAGGAGGAGCGCGAGGCGCTCAAGCAATGGCAGGTGCGCAAACTCTACGACATGGGAGCGAACCCCTTGCTGCTGTTGGTCTATTCGCTGGCGTTGGGGAAGGATCTGCGCGCCTACAGCCAGGCGATGAACCCCTCACCGTGAAGGCGGGAAGCCAACAAGGAGAGTCTGTGTGCCAGCAAGGCGGCTCTCGATGCGGAGCCCGTCAACGTGAGCGTAGGGAGGGAGAGTTCCGCTATGAAGTTCGGCATTCTCTATAACACCGATTACTACCCCGAGGCGCACGGGTCGCCTGCCCAATACTACCAACAGATCCTGGAACAGGCCCAGTTCGAGGAGGAGCTGGGCTTCGACGCCGTGTGGTTCGGCGAGCACCACTACTCGGGTTACTCCTTCGGTTCCCCGCCGGTGATCGCCATGGCTGCTGCCGCGCGCACCAAGCGGATTCGTTTGGGCACGGGGGTCTCGCTCGTACCGCTGCATCACCCGATCCGCCTCGCCGAGGAGTACGCCATGCTCGATGTCCTCTCGGGCGGGCGGCTGGAGTACGGTATCGGTCGTGGCTTCCTCAAGTATTCCCACCTCGTGTTCGGGATCAACGAGGACGAAAACCATGAACGCTACCACGAGGGAACCGATCTGATCGTCCAGGCGTGGACCTCGGACGGTCCTTTTTCCTACGAGGGGAAGTTCTGGAAGCTACAAGATTACAGCTTTTTCCCCAAACCTCTGCAGCAGCCGCACCCGCCGATTTACGCGTCGGCGGTGGTCACCCCGGAAAGCGCGATCTACGCCGGCAGTCGCGGGTTTCACCTGACGACGGGTCTTTTTGTGCCGGCGCGCGAGAAGGTACGCGACATCATCGCCCTCTACCGCCAGACGCTGCGAGAACACGGCTTCGATCCCGCCACGCGGGAGGTGGCGGGGGTCTATCAGCTCTACTGCGGCGAGTCGCAGGAAGAGGCACGCCGCAACGGCGGGCAGTACGCCCTGCAGTACTTCAAGTTCTTCAGCACCCTCGATCAGCGTGCGTTGCATACTTCCAAAGCCTTCGAGCATTATGGTGGTGGGGTGTCGCGGATCTTTGCCGGCAAGACGTATGAGGATCTCGAAAGAGCGCGGCTGCTGATGATCGGGGAGCCGCAGTACATCGTCGACCAGATTTATTGGGCGCAGGAATACTACGGGACGAATTACTTGATCTTCGAAGTCGCCCAGGGAGGTGAGCCGCACCACTTGGTGATGAAGTCGCTGGAGCGTTTTGCTACGCATGTCATGCCGGTCTTCAAGAAGCAGCAGGCACAGCCTGCCACTGCGAGTGCGGCGACACCGGCTTGAGAGGCCGTGCGACTTCTTGGGGCAGAGCCGAGAACAGGAAAGGCTGAACAAAAGCACTGTCTAAGTGTTCTCCAGAAAGGAGGTTTGACCATGGCACACAAAGGGTTCTCTCATATCGGGTTGTCCACGCTGGATCTCGACAAGACCCGCGACTTCTACGAGAACGTCCTCGGGTTCAAAGCGGTCCGCTGTGACATCATCAAGATCAAAGAAGGAGGACAAATCCGCCACATCTTCTTCGACACCGGGCGCGACCAGCTCATCGCCTTCATGGAGGCACGCGGGGTCCCGGGGATCCCGGCGGAGTATGACGCAGGGATCAACCGTGGGTTAGGGCTGCCCAGCGCCTTTTACCACTTTGCCTTCGAGGCCGGGACAGAAGCGGCGCTGGAGGAAAAGCGCAAGGAATTGTTGGCCAAGGGCGTCAAGGTGACGGAGATTATGGATCATGATTGGGCCAAGTCGATCTACTTCAAAGATCCCAATGGGATTCAGTTGGAATACTGCTGCTACACGCGCGACCTGAACGAGAACGATGCGCGCATGCAGGAACGGTTTACCTTCCCGCTGCGGACCCTCGGGTTGGACGATATCCGCACTGAATGACGGAGCAGGGGCGACCGGGTAACGCAGGCGGTCGCCTCTCCTGCTGCAGCGATCCCCTAGACCACAAAAGGAGAGCAGCGTGAAGTTTTCACTATTTCATCTGACGAGCTTTTTCCCTCAGTTCCACGCCAGTGAGGCACAATTCTACCAGGAGCTGCTGGAAGAGACCGAGCTCGCCGACCGGCTCGGCTTCCACGGGGTGTGGTTCGCCGAGCACCACTTCTTCCACTACGGCGGCCATATCCCTTCGATCCCGGTGTTGGGGGCGGCGGTGGCGCAACGCACCAAGCGGCTGCGCATCGGTTCTGGGATCGTCCTGCTGCCGCTGCAGGATCCCATCCGGGTGGCGGAGGAGTTTGCCCTGCTCGATTGTCTCTCCGGTGGACGGCTGGACTTCGGCATCGGTCGTGGGTTTCAAAAGGCGGAATACGACGCCTTTGAGCGCAACATGGCCGACAGTCGTCTGCTCTTTGAAGAAGCGCACGACATCATTCTCAAAGCCTGGACGCAGGAGCGTTTCTCGTACGAGGGGAGATTTCGCCGCGTACGCGACCTGCAGGTGTTCCCCAAGCCGGTGCAGAAGCTGCCACCGATTTATGTGGCGGCCATCTTTACTCCTCCGTCCTTCGAGTGGGCTGGGCGCATGGGGTACCACTTGATGGTGGTGCCCTACGCTGCCGATCCTGGCCAGTTGGCCAGCAACATTCAGCTTTTCCGCAACACGCGGCGGGCGCACGGCCACAGAGGCGAGCCGGAGATCCTGGCGGTCTACCACTTCTACTGTGGCGAGACGGCTGAGGAAGCACGGGACGCGGCGCGGGAGCCGATGCGGCGCTACCTCGGTGCAGCGGCGGAATCGAACCGTGAGCCAGCCTATTCCGAGCAGTACCAGGCGTATGGGCAGCTGCGCGAAGGCTTCAAGATGCTGATGGACTACGACCGGGTCCTCTATCCTGGGCGCCTGGTGGTTGGCGATCCGGCGCAGTGTATCGAGCGCATCACACAGATCCAGGCCTTGGGTGCCACGAATGTCGGACTCCTGGCCAATTTTGGCGGCCTGGCGCACGACAAGGTGATGGCCTCGCTCGAACGCTTCGCCAAAGAGGTGATGCCAGCGTTTGTGTAAAAACCCTGTCGCTGCACCTGACAGAGAGGGAGATCCGATGAGGCGGCGATCGATGCTCCTTGTGCTTTGGGGGATTTTGGTGTTGATGGGGTGTCGCTCCGCTGGTTCTGGTCCTGCCGTCAGCGATGGCAATGAAACCCAAAGGAACGTGGCGCGTTCGCGCTACCGGCATTACCTCGCGGTCACTGTGGCTCCCGATGGAACGCTGTACGCGGTCGGTCACAACGGGACAATTGCGCGCCAGCAACCGGGGGCTTCAGAGTGGACCGTGCTCCCAACAGGAACCGAGCGCTCGCTCTTCGATGTGAGTTTCCCCACTTCCCGTGAGGGATGGGTCGTAGGGGCAGTAGGGGTGATCCTGCATACCCCGGATGGGGGTGCATCTTGGCTCTCACAGACGAGCGGGACAGAAAAGGAGCTGCTGGCCGTCGCTTTCGTCGATGCGACGCATGGATGGGCCGTAGGGGCTGCCGGGACGATGCTAGAGACGCACG